>JBJOLO010000040.1:0-13664 GCA_046045565.1 Planctomycetota bacterium
AACGCGGCCTCGATCGGCGAACGCTGTTGCTGGTGACGGGCGAATTCGGACGAACACCGCGACTGGAAAACACGGTCGGTTCACAAACCGGCGTCATGCAGCCTGGGCGCGACCATTGGCCGCAAGCCATGTCGTTCATCATGGCGGGTGGCGGAATGCGTACCGGACAAATTGTCGGCTCCACGAATTCGAAGGGCGAGCATCCCGCAGACCGGCCGCTCACCCCAAACGATCTCTGGGCAACCGTCTATCGGCATCTGGGAATCAATTACAACGATTCCTTCCCCGATCATCGCGGTCGACCGATGCCGATCCTGCCGTTTGGCGAACCGATCGCGGAGTTGCTGCCGTCTGCCAACTCGGCAACACGTGTGGCGGCCAGTTGAGGGATTTGGTGTGCCGAGGGCACGCAGTTCGTGATCGGTAGACACATCAAGCCAGCGTTGCCGCGCGGGACATTGGTCGCTGGTCTGCTTCGTCGCGGCAAGTCGCCGGGGATTATGATCCCACCGCTTCCGGATCGCGAGCGCGACTGAATTCGGACGGTGCGACGCCTTCGTCACAGCGAATCACGATCGACTCATAGATTCTTCGCGCCGCATCGGGCCAGTTGGCGGGGACGGGATCGCAGCGACGGACGAATGCCGCTTGCAGGTCTTGCGGCAGTTCGTGGTAGTTGGGATGAAACCAGAGTGTGATCACGGTGCGGCGCTGATCACTGTCGTTCGCATGCGCTGCGTGCAGGATCCGCGAATCGCCAATCACCAGATCGCCCGCCTTTACCGAAACATCGACCTCGTCAGGCCGATCCTGGAATTCGATCCGCGTCAGATCTTTTGCCTCGGACAGCACGGCGGTGTGTGCATGAGCCAGTTGTGCATGCAACGGGTTTTCACGGATGTGCGAGCCTGGAATGACGCGGAGGCAACCGTTCTTACGCGAGGTGTCGGTCAGGTAGTACATGAAAAACAATTGGGCCGGGAACTTTTGGTAACTGAGTGGATGTTTCCAAAAGCCCCAGTCGAAGTGCCAGAAAAGCCGCGGGCTCTGCGGCGGCTTGCTGATCACATAGCCGGACTGGAATCGAATGTCGCGAAAGCCCATCGCCTCCACGGCCTGCAATGCGGTCGCGTTGCCGATGAGCTTGACCAGTCGATGATCGTTCATGACCGAGATCAGACTCCCGGTCGATCGCTGCCGTCGAGCCTCTTCTTCCGACATGGCATCCACCATGCGATCGGTGATCTCGCGAAGTTCCGCCAGCGAACTTGCGTCGAGCACATTCGGCACGATGCAAAAGCCATCTTCGATCAGTTGGTGACGATGTTGGTGGTTGGAAGTGGTCATAATCGATATCGCTTTTCCACGGAGACGAAGGACCTGTTTGAGCTCAATTCAAAGCAGTCTGCATGCAATGGACTACGAGCGCGACTTGAGTAGTTTGCAGAATTCCCGCAGCAAATGGGCGTTATCGTACCAGCCGCGGGCACTGATGAGATTACCGTCGATCACAACGGGTTGATCGACGTAGGTGCCGCCGAACTGAGTGATATCGAGCCTGCACTTGGGAACGGTCGTGGCGGTGCGTCCGACCAGGCAGCCGGCTGCTGCGGGAATCTCGACGCCATGGCACAGCATCGCCACCGGCTTGCCGGTCTCAAAAAAATGACGCGTGATCTTCATGAGGTGTTCGTCATAACGGATGTACTCGGGCGCCCGACCACCCGAGAAGAACACGCCGAAGTATTCTTGCGGATTGACGTCGCGGAACGCGATCGTCGCATGCACGTGATACGCGGGTTGCTCGCGAGTGATGTCCCAGGGAATGGCGAGATGCGGCGGAACTTCGTGCATCACGCCGTGGTAATGCCGAGCTTCCGGACCCGCGACCACCACCTCATAGCCGTCCTCTTGCAAGCGGAAAATCGGATAGAGCGTGTCCATTACCTCCGTGCCGTCGCCAATCGGCATCAGAATCTTTCTGGTCATCGGTCAAGGCTCCTGAAGCAATAAATGAAAAGACCCAATCACGCTTGAATCGAGCTCCATGTTAGGCCGTGCTTGCGATTGCTGGTAGATGCCCATGCAGGTCACGCGTCCTACCGCCAATCGGCTATGCACACAAAGCTTGATTTGTCATCGCCGTTCCGTTTCGTGGTCCGCAAAGAAAAGAAGGATGAATCGCGAAACACACGAAGAGCACGAAAGAAGAGGGAAACGGAAGCTGGACAAAAAAGGCTGATCGACAGTTTGCATCGAAGTTCAGCTGGTCTGCATTCTCAAATCAATCGTCCCATTCCTGACCCCAACGGTATTTTGCATTTCCGATCGAATGCAACCCAATTCACCCACCTCTTTTCTCTTCCCTTCGAGTTCTTCGAGTCCTTCGTGGTTAAACCGACGATGGGGTATCAGCTGTTGTCCATTTTCGCCAAGCGGCCCACTGAACGAAGATCAAGACACCGATGGCGATGGCGGCGATGAGGTAGGGCAGGCGGTGGTTGACGAGCGTTCCGAGCACACCGCCGAGGATCGTGCCGATCGCCATGCCCGTCGCGAGTGTGGCCTCATGAATGCCGACCGAGAGTACGCGACGTTCGCTCGAACTCCCCGAAGTGCTGTAGAAAAGACCGGAGAAATAGTTGTAGCCGACGAGTTGTCCCAGGAGCACCAGGCCAACAAGGACGGTGGTGGCGGAGTTCGCGCGGGCAATCACCACCAGTCCGATGGCACCAGTCGCTTGGGAAATCAGCGAGGCGAGCAGTCGGTAATGCCAGAATCCGAGTGAATGCAACGCGATGCAGGTTGCGATCGTGACTGCACGCCAACAGGCGAGCAGTTTGCCATGATTATCGGCAGGGACTCCGATGCCGACGGCCAAGTCGGGTAGCAGGTGCATCACCATGCTGCCGCCGAAGGTTCCGCCAAGATTGGCGATCCATCCAAGCTGTTTGAATACCGAACCCAGCTTGAGCAAGTTGGGATCGACGGGATCGTGTTGCGAGGCGGAAACTTCGACGCTTCGCGGAACCGATGCGGCCGCGACAATCGCAATGAAGAAGTTCGCGATGGCGATGACCAGCGATGTACCGAATGTCCAATGCTTACCGATGGCAAACAGCGAGCCTGCCGTCAGTTGGCCGCACATCATTCCGACATTCCAGACGATGCAGAACACGATCAGCCGTCGGGACACAGTCAATTGATTCCCGTGGGCGGGATCGCCTTGATTGAGCCAGCCGATCAGCGGCGGGTAGAGGAAGCCCATGCCCAGGCCGAGGATCCAGTAAAACAGCAGTAGCATATAGCTTCGGTTGTCGGTAACCGCACAGGCAAAGATGCTGGCCGGAATCATCGTCGCGCCGGCCAGGAAAACAGCGCGGCTGTCAAAGCGATGAGCGAGCAAGCCGCCCAGGATGCTTCCGACCCCCGCGCTCAACGACAACGTCGCTCCAACGACGCCGAGGTACCACGGCTCCACATGGATCTCCGCCAAGCCTCGCGACACGGCAAAGACCACGACGAATACGGAGAAGTCGGTCAGCAGGCTGATCAAAAACAACAGGAACTTCAGCCGATCGCCAATCCAGTAATCGTAGAAGCCCCCGATGCTCATGAATCGCGGCGAATGGGCGGCGGGTTGCAGTTGATTTTGCGAGTCGAGTTCACTGTCGTGGGGTTCGGTGCCCTGGCTTTGCGGCTCGCCACGGCTACGAACCCTTTCAGGTGACTCGTTCCCTACACTTCGATGTGCCTCATCCTCCGTGCCCGACATGCATGTCCTTTCGGCGATTACTGTTCGCCATTGCGGTTCGTGTGGAGGCTTGCTCTAACCCCATGTCCCATCGCTCTGCCTCTAGCACGAACCGGTTCGATAATGTACCAAAGGATCCACCATGACGAGTATCTGGCAACCGGTGCTTCAGCTTGATTCACAGCGGCGGACGGTGAGCGGTTCGGCGTTGGCGCTAACGAATGCCATTCGGCGCGGCGCCGATTTGCGGATCGGGACGGCGTTCCGGCACAACGAGCACATCGACACGCGGTCGTCGAACGACGAATGGATCCGCGAGCAGATGGATTTTCGCGTGACGTATCTGCTCGATGAACGGTGGGCCGCGGGAATTGAAACGTTGCGGATGCCCGTGAGTTTGCCTCAGGAATTCGGACCGCGGCCCTCGATGTCCTTTTTTCTCTACAACCAGGACGGGCATCAGGCGGTGGCACGGCCGTTTCTCGACGGCGCCTCGACAGCACAAGTCGCCAACGTGCTCGCTCCGAAAAACGATTCGGCCATGCCGCGCATGCATCTGCTGAACTCGGCCGATGACCATACCAACGCACCAAGCCACTCGTTTATCTACGACTTCGAATACTTTCGCTATTTCGTTTGCGATCGCTGGCGAGAGGTTTACTCGCATGATGAGCAAGGCAATGCGATCGCGGGAGATTACGCCGACCTGATTGCCGCCATCGATGCCGGTGCGGAACTCAAAATTGCGGTCCGCAATCTGGGACTCGACGCAGGACCAGCGGAATGCTCTGTCGACTCCGAATCGATGGCACATGAAGTGTTCGTCCATGTCGGTCCCAGTTACCAATACACCGGGTCGGGGTTTCTCGTGGCTGCAACGAATCCAGTGGTGCGGGTGAGGCCGAGCATCCCGTTGCACTATCGAAGCCTTTGCTGGGATTTCGGCTGGTTGCTCGCTTCGACCGATGGCCATGTTGCGCGCTGGATCTGTGATCCCTACACCCTTCAATTCAAAAAGAGCTCGACGCGTTATGCGATGCGTTGGTTCGTGGATGCTGCACCATGAAGACCTGTTTGATTACCGGCGGAGCGGGCAACATCGCCTGCCAATTGAGTTACACGCTTGCGGAGCGATTTGATCGCATCTTGCTGTTCGATGTTGCAGAGCAGCCGATCGGCGAGATTGGGGCGAAGGCCCGCTTTGAACGTGGTGATGTGGCGGATGAGTCTCAGCTGGCGGAGATGTTTCAACGGCATCAGCCGCAGGCCGTCATCCACCTGGCCGCTTTGTTGTCGGCGAGTTGCGAGGCCGATCGTGCCCGGGCGTGGCGAGTCAATGCGCATGGGTCGTATCTGTTGTTGGAGACCGCACTGCGCTTCGCCTGTCCCATGGTGGTCTTCACAAGTACCGTGGCATCGTATGGCGGCATGCTGCCGCAGGTGTTGGCCGATGACACGCCGCAATGGCCGGAGGGGCTGTATGGCGTGACGAAAGTGGCGGGCGAACGGCTAGGCAATTACTTTCACCGCCGACATGGACTTGATTTTCGCTGCGTGCGGCTGCCGATCACGATTTCACGTTTCGCACCGCTCGGAGCAGCAAGCGCGCTGGCGTCGCACGCGTTTATCTCCGCGGTGCGGGAAAAACGCTTTTCCTTTCCAGCGTATCCCCAAACGCCGTTGGCACTGATCTATGTCGAGGACGTGTTGCGTGCCATCGACGGTTTGGTGGGCGCCGATTCGCAGGCCTTAACGCGGCGCGTCTACAACCTGCAGGGGATGACGGCTACGGCGGAGGAAATTGCCGAGTCGATTCGACGGCGGCTGCCGGACGTTGAACTCCGATTCGAACCCGAACCGGCAGTCGCGAAGCTGCTGGCGAGTTGGCCTGGTGCGATTGATGATTCCGCAGCGCAGCGCGATTGGGGATGGCGGGCTGCCTATGACTTGGAGGCCACCGCGGACGATTTTATTCGTCGACTCAAAGACGATCCGGTGCGTTGATGGCGAATCGATTGAATCCAATTTCCCGTCAACGTTTCCATGCGAGCGCACCACGCAAAAAGGTTCGGTACCTCGCTGTGCGATCGATTTGTGTCGTCATGGCATTCACCTGCCTGTTGGCATGCGCTGAAAAACTTGCGGCGAAGGAGTTAAAGAAAGTCGATCCGGCCGAAGCCGGCTTGGATGCAAAACGGTTGGACAAGATTGACGAAATCGTTGCGCGGGGATTGGCCGAGAAAAAAATGCCGGGATGCGTAGTCTGCCTGGGACGCCGCGGAAAGATCGCGATGCTGAAGGCGTACGGCATGCGACAGCTTCTTCCGCGTGAACTGCCCATGACGACCGATACCGTGTTCGATCTGGCGTCGATCACCAAGCCCGTCGCGACGGCGACGAGCATCATGATCCTGGTCGAGCGAGGTCAATTGCGCGTCGACGATACGGTCGATTCGATCGTCGCCGGGTTCGGGCAAAAGCAAAAAGAGTCGATCACCGTTTTCGATTTGCTGACGCATCAAAGCGGATTGCTGCCCGACAATGCCTTGGCGGACTACGAACACGGCTCGGAAGAAGCGATTCGCCGTATTGGTGAACTCGGGCTGCGGGCACCCACAGGGACAAAGTTCATCTACTCCGATGTCAACTTTATCGTGCTGGGGGAAATCGTTCGTCGAGTCAGCGGCAAGTCGGTCGCCGAGTTTTCACGGCAGCAGATATTCGAGCCTTTGGGGATGCGGGAGACGCAGTTCGTCCCTGATGAAACGCTTCGCGAACGCGCGGCGCCGACGGAGCGACGTGACGGCCGATGGATTCAAGGCGAAGTTCATGATCCGCGGGCGCACTTCATGGGTGGCGTGGCCGGTCATGCCGGACTTTTTTCCACGGCGGCTGATTTGGCGATCTATGCCGATGCCATGCTCGAACAGGGCGCCAGCGGATCGACGCGGATACTTTCCGTGCCCATGTTTGAGGCCATGACGCAGAGCCGCTCCGTACCGCGAATGCCGGTCGCGATGCCGGCCGACGCGAAAGAGACCAATCCAACGGCCGCCACGGTCGTGCATCGAGGTCTCGGATGGGACATGCGAAGGACGGTGGCTGGAAACCGCGGAGAGGGATGGAGTGACACGGCATTCGGCCACGGAGGTTTCACCGGAACCGTGTTGTGGATCGACCCGAATCGCGATCTGTTCTTCATCTTTCTCAGCAATCGTGTCCATCCCGACGGCAAGGGCGTGATCAATCCGCTGGCCGGCGAAATCGCAACGGTGATCGCGGATGCGATCGTGCGTTAGGGGCGCGTTCCGGCTGTTGCTTCGCCTTTTTCGGATCCCCGTCGCACGGATGACGAGACGCAGCCGTCCGCAGCGAGACAGACTCGATCGTAACGCTTTCGAGTGCAAAGTACGGGCGGTGTTTCGAATGGCGAGTTTCCGATTGCCACTATCGTGACGGGTATGCTCCTGTGTACGATTGGGGAATTCGTTGTTTCAGAGAGGCGATCATCATGCGACCCGAGCGTCGTTCGAAGCGTAAGTCACCCCATCGATCTGCCGGTCCTGGCGCCGGATCCGGTCCCAGGCCCAGTTCACGCGGACCCAGTTCACGCGGGCCCAGTTCACGCGGGCCCAGTTCACGCGGGCCCAGGCCTGGGCCCGGCGGACCTCGCCCGGGTGCTGGCGGGCGTCGTCCCATGTCGCGTGGATCTCGACCAGGGTCCGGTCGTCCTAGCTCCGGTCCCGGCGGGCCTGGCTTAGTTCCCGGAGGGCCTAGCTTCATTCCTGGCGGACCTGACCCCAGTGCCGGTGGCCCTCGTCCGGTTTCCCGCGGGCCTCGTCCGATTTCCCGTGGGTCTTCTCGAGGTCAGCGGCCAGGTCAGCGGCCAGGTCAGCGGCCAGGTCCACGCGGAGCGCGCCCCGGTGCGATTGGTTCTGGCTCGGGTGTGGTCGGCGGTTCGGATCGCGCGGAGACGCCGCACGGTGAGTCTCACGTTCGCGGCACGCGTCCCGATCGCAAGCGTCCGGATCGTAAGCGCTCGCAGGCGCGACGACCGTTCGGAACTCCAAAACGATCGGGCGGCGAGGGGCGAGGCGATCTTGGTCGGGAAGGAATGGCGAGAACGAAACAATCGGATGGGGTTGAGGCCTCGCCGTCGCGGGGTGAGCGGTTGCAGAAAGTATTGGCCGCTGCGGGGATCGCCAGCCGGCGCGATTGCGAAGAATTGATTTTAGAAGGTCGAGTCGAGATCGATCGCGAGGTGGTCAGGGAGTTGGGCACGCGCGTCGATCCGCTGGCTCAGGAAATTCGCGTCGACGGCGTAGCGCTGCCGCGGCCGAAGCGGGCCTATTTCCTGCTCAATAAGCCGCCGGGGGTGGTCTGCACGAATGACGATCCCAGTGGTCGAACGCGTGTCGTCGATTTGATCCGGTCGGATTTGCGCGTGTTTCCCGTGGGGCGGCTCGATCGCACCAGCGAAGGGCTGATCATCGTGACCAACGATGGCGCGTTGGCAAATCGCCTGACGCATCCGCGTTACGGAATCGAGAAAACGTACCTCGCTCGCTGCGTGGGCCATTTGACGCCGCGTGAGTTCGACCAATTGCGACGCGGTGTGCGGCTAGCCGAAGGGATGGCTCGCGTTGAATCGGTAAAGTTGAAGAAAAGATCACTGCAGACTTCCGACTTGTTGATCGTCCTCAAGGAAGGTCGCAATCGCGAAATCCGCCGGCTGTTGGCGAGGATCGGACACAAGGTGCTGCAATTGCGTCGTGTCGCCATCGGTCCCATTTCGATCGGTGATCTGCCCATGGGGGCTTATCGTAAATTGATGCCTGAAGAGGTTCGCTTGTTGGAGCATGCGGCCAAAGAGGCGCGACGTTCGGGACATCGAAGTTCCGGGCGTCAAAACGCCGGTCCTGCTGGACCTGGCGGAGGCGGATCCCACAGGCCGCCTCGGCCGTTCAATGCAAAAAGAGCAGGCGAATCGAGGCCGCCGCAACCGCGTCGACCGAAACCGGCTCGCAACATCCCCGAAGACGATTTCGAGGAATTGCCCGAATGATCAATCCGCTACACGCTGAATACTACGCCGATCATGCGACTTGGCATCGCTCGCCGATCGTGGAGAATGTCCAAATCGCCGAGGACACGTTTCGACTTCGCGTTCCCTGCGCGAGCCTGGCGGAGCGAATCGTGCCAGGCCAATTCGTCATGATCCGGATCGCGCGGCGTCAGGATCCGCTCCTCGCCAGACCGCTCGCACTCTACGACACCTATCACGAGCACGGCCGTGCCGCCGGCATCGATGTGGTGTACCTGGTGAAAGGAAAACTGACAACGCAACTGCAGCGTTGTCGCGCGGGTGAGGAAGTGGAAATCTGGGGGCCGCTCGGAAACGGATTCTCGCCGACTCCGGTCGAACACCTCATCATGGTCGCTGGCGGGATCGGACAGACTCCGTTTCTCGCACTCGGTGCCGAGTTTCTGGGACGCAAGACTTTCGGATTGCCGACTCGCAACGTCCCTGCTGCGCGACGCGTCACCCTCTGCTATGGCGCCCGTCGCGCGTCGATGCTCGCGGGTGTGGACGACTTCCGGCAAGCCGGCTTCGATGTCCGTATCGCCACCGATGACGGCTCGCAGGGTTATCACGGTTTGGTAACCGACCTGTTACGTCAGACTCTCGCTGAATCGACTGGCTCAGTCTCGGCGGGCTCAGACTCGACTGGCAATCGTCGCATCGTTTGCTGCGGTCCGGAGCCGATGATGGCGGCGGTCTCGGCGATCGCCCGAGAAACGCAAACCAAGTGTCAGGTCTCGCTGGAGACCCCGATGGCGTGCGGCATCGGTATCTGTTTCACCTGCGTGGCCCGAGTTCGCGACGCCGCCGGCGAATGGGATTACAAACGCACGTGCGTCGACGGACCGATCTTTGACTCCGAGAAGATCGAGTGGTAGCGCTTGGCGTAAAGGGCGGTTTGAAGATCGCCCACAATGACCGTAGCGGCCGCTATCGTCGTAGCGGCCGCTCGTTCCGTGCGATCGTCGATTTCCATCGTTGCCGCCATGCCGGCAGCGGCTGCTATTTCGGCAGCGGCAGGATGATCAAGTCGTTCTCGGCAAATGTGGCTTCCGCCGCCTTGCCATTCATCTTGTACTGCACCTTCAGTTTCTTCATCACGCCGGGTGCCGGATCGCCGCCGAAGCTTTCGTTGAACGGCGCTTGCAGGCTGATCAAGGGCAAATCGCTGACCCCTTTGCGAAGCGCTTCGGTTACGTCTTTCAGGTTCGTACCGGCTCCATACTCCGCTTTTACGATTTCGAGCTTCACGGCGCCGATGCCGATCTTGCCGAGCAGTTCCCGGACGTTCTCTTCTTTGCCGCCCGACTTTTGTGCGATGATCATCGCAGCCTGCGTTGCTTCGTCCTTGAGTTCCGGGACCTGAACCGCTTTCACGGCGATCTTGAGCATGTCGGGACTTGGATAACGCTTCAGGATCTCCAGAACCATCTTCTGCTCGGTGGATTGACGAGAAGCAGCGAAGGCCTTTTCGCACATCGCGGCTCGTTCGGCCGGCGGCATCACGAATTGACGTGCGATGCGGATGTAACCGCGGATCGCGCGGGTTTGGTACTTCTCGCCGGGGGCAGTCTTCACCAGATCGAGCAGCACGGGGGCGGCATCGATCGTCATCCATTCACCGAGCAACTTGGTGCTGGTGTCTTGCAGCAGCGCGTCATTGCTGCGCGCCGCCGTGGCGATCGCTTGCAACGACTTGGTTCCACCGACGGCACCGAGGATCTGCAGCAATACAGCCTTGGTCGCAGCAGGAGATTTTTCCATCGCTGTTGCCAGTTGCTCCGCACACGCTTCGCGATCCGGCATGCGCACCGCAGCCGTTTTCAGTGCCTGCTGAGCCACGGCGGCATCGTCAGCGTTTTTCAGATTCGTCGCTTGCGCGATCAAGATCGAGAGGTCTTTCGGTCCGACCGTATTGCCGAGCGCAATGAGTGCCGCTGCTCGTACCGATTTGTCCGAGTGCCCGACTGCTTTCACCAGCGCGGGAGTCGCGGAAATACGGCGGCTGCCTACGAGTTCAATCAGCACCGGGTAGATCTTTCCGGGGTCTTTGTCGAGCATGGCAACGAGTTCTTTATTCACCGAGTCGCCAGGCAGTTCCGACAGGGCTGCTTTCGCGGCCTGGACTAAGTCGGCGTCGCTGTCCGCCGCCACCTGAAGCAACGGGCCCACGCAACTGGCATCGCCGACTCGTCCCAAGGCGATGAGGGCCGCGATCCGCACCGGCTTGGGGCCGTTGCCGGCAGCCTTAACTACCGCGGGCAGTACGACCGTCTTCGGGCGATCGGCCATGGCCAATACAATCAGCGAGGCACGGCCCGCCGGTGCTCGCTCCAGTTCTGTCGCGAGCGCCTTGTCGACCTGATCGCCGGGGAACTCACGGGCTGTACCCAGCCCTAGTTGGAACAGGGTTTTGTCGGATGACTGCAACTGTTCGATCAGGAGCGGGATGCCTTGATCCTTTCGAGCCAGGATTGCGCCGCGAGTCGCTTCCACAATCCGCTGTTTGGGCACATCGGCTTTGCGGATTTCGTCATAGATCTGAATCGCCTCGTCGTTGTTGCCTTCCGACAAACGACGCTCGGCGCAAAGCACGCAGCCTTCCGCCACAGCGGAGTTGATTGCCTTACCGGCCGTAGCGAGTGCCGATCGCAGCGCTTTGGTCGCGGCGGCATCGCCGATGTTGCCAAGCGCGACGGCTGCGGCGGATGCCACTTCGGAATCCGCATCCTGCAACCGGGAGGTCAGCGTTTCGACGGAACCTGCGTCGCGACGAACGCCGATCGAGTTGATGACGCCGATCAGCTGTCGGCCTTTGACGGTGACAACCGCGGCTCGTAACGCTTCATCGGCCGCCTTGCCGGGGATCGCCTCCAAAGCGATGCGAGCCCAGGATGACAATTGTTCATTCGGCAGCAGTTTCGCCAATTCCGGAACCGCTTCGCTCGAGCCATGCACTGCCAGATGTTTGCAGGTAATCGCCTTCTCTGCGGCAGGAGCATCGGAGCGAAGAATTTCGATCAGTTGTTTTTCTTTTTCGGCGGAACCGCTTGGATTATCCGCAGCGATTGCGAACGGGAACGAGGGCAGAAGAACCAAGGCTGCAAGCAGCCAGAACGCGTTGAGCTTATTTCGTGACATGGCCATGATCGTGAGTCCGTGAGTTGAGTGAATGCGATGACAGAATCGACCGGCTGGCGGATGCGATTACAGCCTCCACGGTTCGCGAATGGCTTCGGAGCGAAGGCGATTCGCATGTTCGTCGTCGATGAACTCGTTTTTCTTGTTATCGAACTTGACTTGGCGGCCCAGGTAGAGCGCGATGTTGGCTGCGTGGCAAGCGATGTGTGCATTGCACGCTGCATCGGCGTTGCCCTTGGGTTGACTGCGCGTCTTGACACAGTCGAGGAAGTCACGCACGTGGAAAGTCGCCGGGTAGCCGTCGATTTCCGCGACCGTGCGGCCCGCGAGCAGTTCCGGCGAACTCAACACGTACTTGCCGCTATCGCCCGTTTCCACCCAGCCGTCGCTGCCTTCAAAACGAACCGGGCAGGAGCCCAGCGGGATCCAATCCTTTTCACGGAAAATCAACTCCACGCCGTTGTCGTACGTGGTGACAAGCTGCCCGTCCTTCGGCGGATTGTAGACGACGGGCGGTGGCACGTCGTTGACTGCCCATTGGCACAAGTCAACGCAGTGCGAGCCCCATTCCAGCACGCCACCGCCGACCAGACCGCCGCCTTTTTCGAAATTGAAACCGTCCAGCAGTTTGGCATTGAATGGCCGCCAGGCAGCCGGTCCCAGATACATGTCCCAGTCGACGACGTTCTTGTCCGGCTCCTGCTCCGCCGGCAACCAGCCGCTGGTCATCGCCTGCATGCCGGCAGGATGAGCAAATACTTTTTTGAGCTGACCGAGCTTTCCTGTTCTGGCGAGCTCGCAGGCGAAGGCGAAGTGCGGCAGATTGCGGCGCTGTGTTCCGGCTTGAAAGATTCTTGCCGTGCGGCGAATGGTATCGCGCAGGATCAAGCTCTGTGCAATGTTCTTGGTGCACGGCTTTTCACAGTAAATATCTTTTCCCGCTTTGGCGGCGTTGATCGCCATCGTCGCGTGCCAATTCGGGCCCGTGGCGATCAGCACCGCGTCGATGTCGCCGCGATCGAGGATCTCGTGGTAGTCGCGATAGGTCTTGCAGTCCTGGTTGCCGTTTCGTTCATCGGCCAGTTTCTTGATCGCCGCACGACGCGACTCCTTCACGTCGCAGACGGCAACGAACTGCACATCTTTTTGCTCGAGAAAGCAGCCCAAGTCGTACGTGCCACGATTACCGATGCCGATTCCACCGAGCACAATCCGTTCGCTCGGCGGTACGGAGCCGTCGAGACCCAGTGCCGAGCTGGGGATAATCGTAGGTGCCATGACCGCCGCACCGGCAGCCGATAGACTCGTCTGCAAAAAACGTCGCCGATGAAGTGATTTGACCTTCTTCGACATGGGCTCTCTCCTGTAGGTGAACTCGAGTCTTCAAATGGATCGCGGGAAACAACCATCGCCTTTTTCGAGCGCTGTCGCCAAGCTGCTGCGCCAAGCTCCCGTCAAAAATCGGCCCACAGCATATAGTTCCGACTTGTGAAAAGCAACGCAGTGAGCTGCCGGAATATCGGCAGGAGGGTAGGGGGCGACCGTGGAGTGGAACGTGGAAGGCAAGTGCACTTAAAGCGTCATTATGTCCCGCGCCGACATGTTCAGTCACGCCCGTGTCAGCAGAGTCCGTGAGAGCAATGCCCGTGTAAGGGGCGATCTTTCATCGCTGACAGTGCATTTCGG
>JBJOLO010000091.1:0-16899 GCA_046045565.1 Planctomycetota bacterium
TTCCTGGAACTTTTGCCGGGTGATTTCCAGCTTTACGGATTGGCCCTTGTAATCGCAAACAATGTTGGTCTTGAGTCGCGTGGAGAGCGTGCGTTTGGCATCTTCGCATTCGCGCCGCAAGCGGCCCTCTGTATTCGGATCTTCCCGAGGATCGATGCCGATCGTTCGGATGAATTCTTCCGCAACATAATCGACCAGTCGTTGATCCCAATCCTGTCCACCGAGGCGCACATCGCCATCCGTCGCAAGGGCCCGGAAGTGGGTGCCTTCGATTTGCATTACCGTGACATCAAAGGTTCCGCCGCCAAGGTCATAGACCAGCACATTGCGTTTTGCCGAACCGGACCCTTGCGGATCGAAGAATCCTTCCTGAAAACCGAATGCAATGGCTGCGGCGGTAGGTTCGTTGATGATGTCGAGGACCTTCAGACCCGCCATAAATCCCGCATCTTGCGTGGCTTTGCGACGTACTTCGTCAAAATAAGCGGGCACCGTGACCACGACTTGTTCGACGCTGCCGATCATGCGAGCCGCATCACGGCGCAGCTTATCGAGGATCAGGGCCTGGATTGCCTCGGGTGGAAACTGACGGCCCCCAAGCAATTTGTGATAAAAGCGCTGACCCATGTCGCGCTTCGCGCAGTCGGCCACGGCCGGCGCATCGGTCGCCAGTGCTTTAGCCGCCTCTTTGCCGACGACGATGTTGGCGCCGTCGAAAAAAACAACGCTGGGTGTAATCTTGTCGCCTTCGGCGTTTACCAGGGTGACTGGCCTGCCGAGATTATCGAGACGGGCGATGACAGAATAGGTCGTCCCTAAATCAATTCCGACGGCAATCGGGGTTCGATTCATAGTATGCGAGATGCTTTTCGAATGCCGCGGGGAAAGGATCGTGTTTCGCCGACTCGTTTCATGATAGTTCAACTCCATCGCCAGCGAAAGTTCGACCGGAATAGAGGGTCACTCCCCGCTCCAATCGAGCTGGTGGTCCAGCCACCTTGCCAGAACCCGGATCAGGTAGTCGGTTTCCTCGTCGGAAAGCGGTCGATCGGCCGTGATCTGGTGCCATTTTTCCAGGCATTTTCTACAACAAGTTGCGGTTGCATGTTGGGCCACAAAGATGGGGTGTCCGCGCATGGGGGTCTGCTTACCATCGTTCTTGGGTTGTGCGGGCGCAAGTCGCTGGCGGATAAAATCGCGACCATGGTCCAGAATCACAGGGCGGGTGCGGTTGAGCGCGTAGGTTCGATCGGCGGGCCGAAGTCGAAAACGAGTGCGAAAAGTGCTGCGAGCCAGCGCGGCGAATAAGTCATCGAGATCTCGCATCGCTTCAACCGAGTTGCGCTAGAACGTAGGGGCCTTTCGGAATGACGGCGATCGTTGCCTTCGGACCGTACTCCGCTAAGCTCTCGGCTACCGCCTGCTCGACGCTCGGAGCACTTTCTACGAACAGGCGATTGAGCACCTCGGGGCCTTGGCTGTGGCTGACCATCTTCACTCGAGCCTTACGCCGGACTTTCGCCAGTTCTTCCAGTTGCCACTGATCCATCACGAAGTAGTCCTTGCCCAGGATGCGTTCGATGAACCCCTCAAGCGTTGCGTGTTCGCGAAACAGTTGCTGAAACGGCGCACTGCCGATCCCCTCGGTCATACTTGCTGCCACGATGATGGTTCCGCCTTGTTTGACGATTGGCATCGCGGCCATCATGCCTTTGACCGACTGGTAAAAGGTGGTGTCGAGCGGATAGCCGGCCGAACTGGTTACCACAATATCGACCGGTTCCGGCACGGTATCGCGCACGATATCGCGAACGAATTCTACTCCCCGCTCGAAGGCGGTGATCATGTCGCCCGCAAAGAATGCCAGAGGCCGCCGCTCGGCATCGATCACGACATTCACGATGAAGTCGCAACCGGCGCGCTGGGCAATCCATGTGTTCTCTTCGTGAACCGGATTGCCCTCAAGGATTCCGGAGTCCGCACAAGGATGTTCCAGGAAATCAGGACCGTGCCAGACTTTCACTGTTTCCAAAGCGGCGATGCCGGGGCAGATCACTTTTCGGCCGCCCGAGTATCCAGCCATAAAGTGCGGTTCGATAAGGCCGGTCGTGATCTTCAGGTCGGATTCGACAAAGCGTCGGTCAAGCCAGATCGGAACACCGCGAGGGCTGTCGCCAAGATAGACATGCGAGGCAAGGTCAAGTCCATCGTGATTCTCGATGCGATACTCGGCCGCGATACGCGGGCCAACCATCTCCACGAGTTCATCGCCAAGATTCGGGCGGTGAAGGCCCGTCGCAACCAAAATCAGGATTTGTTCTTTGGGAATGCCAGCTGCTTCGAGCGCCTCAAGAACCGGTGTCAGAATGGTCTCGTTGGGAACCGGACGCGTGATATCGCAGATTAAAATGCAGGCGTTTCGCTTTCCCTTCGCCAGTTCGCTTAGAGGCGGGCTGCCCATGGGGTTCGTAAGCAGGTGCGCAAGGGTTTCACGCGGTTCAGGAAGCGGATCGGCATCCTTGTAGGCCAAGGTCCGAACGACACGTTCTTCGGGAAGTTCGACCTCCAGTCCCGTGCGACCGTATGAGAGTTTTACTCGCATGGCGGGAGTCTCCAAAGCAACTTCAATCGAATCGGAAGCGAGGCAACAAGCGGCCCGGACACATCGTAGCGGAAGGGAAATATTGTAGCGGCCCGGAAGGCATGGTCGCTGCGCGAGGCCCAAGCGCCGCTCGAAACCCTATGCAGACGAGGCCGGCCCGCAAGTCCGCGGCTGACAGACAGCGCGTCCGAGTCGCGGTTCTTTCCAAGCGAATCGGGCAGCTTGTACGAGCGCCCCATTCGATTGCTCATGAGGTCGCACAACAGGAGCACCCCATGAGATCGACTGCCAGGCATCCCGGCCGGCAATGATCTTGGGGCAGGGCGCAAAAGCGAACCGGTTTCGCCGCACAGCGGATGCCCGGACGGCGTTCCACCAGCAGCGATCGGGGCGACTGCTGGCTGAGTTCTAGCCTGAGGCCGGGTTAACGCAGCGATAACTTCACGCAGCGATAAGTTCACGCAGCTAGGTCGAAGCGCCGAGGGCAAATAGGTCTCGGCGCGATCGTTCGCGGTCCGGCGTGTTACTTCTTCGCCTTGGCGCCAGCGGCACCACCAGCGGCCTTCTTTGCGTCGGCAGGAGCGGCACCGGCAGCAGCCTCGCCTTCTTCCTTCTTGGCCTTCTTCTTCTTCTTGAGCGCCACTTTCATAACGCGAACCTTGGGGAGGCCGAGGATGCTGTCGCCCTCTTTCCAGCGATCGGCTTCTTTTAACTTCTCGAGACGTTCGGCCCGGCTCATCACGCTGCGAGCGCGAATCAACCCGCGACGGACCTTCAAACTTTTGTCGATAGTCATCTCCACACTCCCGTCAATTCAACTGCGTTATCTCGTCACTTGCTTCAATTCGGCATGATTTACCCGGCGCGCCGCTTGTCCGTCGTTGCCGGTTCCAGGCAGACGAACACTAAGCGAGGGCCTCCAGCAGTAACTCCTGGCTAACCGCCAAACGGACAAGTATAACGATCGGTGGACGGTGCTTCAACGAGAGTGTGGTGCTCAGAAGTGCGAGGTTTGGGCGCGGAGAGTGGCCCGCAGGGAGCAGGGGTGGGCCGAGCTGCGAGGCAACTTTTCGCCTGAAAATCGTCATAATTGGGTGAATGTGAGTGGCATTCGTTCCGGCCGACCAGCATGAATCAGGGCCGACCAGCCGTCGGTTTGTTGAAAATCAGCGAGGGATTCCATGTCAAAACTTGCAGAATTACTCGAATGCCAGGACCGGTCGATTTACCAGGTTGCGACGCACGCCGCGGGGCCGCAGGGGTCTCTGCCCCTGACGGCCGAAATGTTGACCAATTTGCCAAGCGGCGATCTTTTCGGGATGACGCAGAATGCCGGGATGGGGTGGCGACCGCAGGACATGCTGGGGCCTCAATTCCTGCTCTTGTCGACTCAGGGGGGCATTCGAGCTCCGGACGGATCACCGATCGCGCTGGGGTACCACACGGGCCACTGGGAAGTCGGTTTGCTCGTTCAGGCGGCGGCTCGGGAGATCAAATCGCGAGGCGGTGTTCCGTTTGCAGCCTACTGTTCTGATCCTTGCGACGGCCGATCGCAGGGCACGACGGGAATGTTTGACAGTTTGCCCTATCGCAACGATGCGGCGATGGTGCTGCGTCGTCTGATTCGCTCGCTGCCGACTCGTCGCGGAGTCTTGGGAGTGGCGACGTGCGACAAGGGACTGCCGGCCATGATGATGGCGCTGGCAAGCATGCGGGATCTTCCCTGCGTGTTGGTGCCCGGCGGAGTGACCTTGCCGCCCACGGAGGGTGAGGACGCGGGCAAAGTCCAAACCATCGGGGCTCGGTTTGCGCATGGACAGATCACGTTGGAAGAAGCCTCGGTCGCGGGTTGTATGGCCTGCGCGACGCCCGGTGGCGGTTGTCAATTCCTCGGTACGGCCGCCACTTCGCAAGTGGTCAGCGAAGCATTAGGGCTTTCACTACCCCATTCGGCGCTTGCCCCGAGTGGTCAGCCGATTTGGATGGAAATGGCAACCCGCAGCGCGAAGGCGTTGTGGGAAATGAGTCAGCGCGGGGTGAAAATACGGGACATTGTGACCGTGGATTCGATCCGCAACGCCATGATTGTCCATGCCGCCTTTGGTGGATCGACCAACTTGCTGTTGCATATCCCGGCGATCGCTCACGCCGCCGGCCTGGCTCGACCCACCGTCGCGGATTGGAATAACGTCAATCGTAGCGTGCCGCGTTTTGTCGATGTGCTACCGAACGGGCCTACGAATCATCCGACCGTGCGCGTATTTCTCGCAGGCGGCGTGCCCGAAGTCATGTTGCACCTCCGGGAAATGAACCTGTTGAATCTCGACGTGCTCACCTCGACCGGCAGAACGCTCGGGGAAAATCTTGACTGGTGGGAATCGTCGGAACGTCGCGCTCAAGTGCGCCAACGATTGCTGGACGCGGATCGCATCGATCCCAATGAAGTCATCATTCCTCCCGCGCAGGCTCGCCAGCGAGGCCTGACAAGCACGGTCTGTTTTCCGGTGGGAAATCTTTGCCCCGAGGGATCGGTTATCAAGGCAACCGCCATCGATCCTTCGGTTGTGGACTCGGACGGTATCTATCGTAAGACCGGACCTGCTCGTGTATTTACCAGCGAGCGGGATGCGATCGCGTCGATCAAAGGGCAATCCGATCGGCCGCTCAAACCGGGTGACATCCTGGTGCTCATTGCCCGCGGGCCGATGGGTAGCGGGATGGAGGAAACGTATCAAATCACCTCGGCACTCAAGTTCCTGAAGTGGGGACGCGAAGTCGCCGTGGTGACCGATGCCCGGTTTTCGGGTGTGAGTACGGGTGCCTGCATCGGCCACGTCGGCCCCGAAGCCCTGGCAGGCGGTCCGATCGGCCGGGTGCGAGATGGCGATCGCATTCGCATTATCGTCGATCGCAATCGCTTGACCGGATCGGTCGATCTGGTGGGTGACGAGTCGAGAAGCTGGTCGCCGGAAGAAGGTGTCGAGATCCTGGCCGCACGCGAACCGCGCAATGACCTGCGTCCCGATCCGCAGCTACCCGACGATACGCGGCTGTGGGCTGCGCTGCAGCGAGCCGGAGGTGGAACATGGGGCGGATGCGTGTACGATGTCGACCGGATCCTGCAGCTGCTCGCCGCCGGGGAGGAAAAACTCGGGGGCACTCGATAACGGTGCAAACCCGGTTTGAGGCAGACGCGCGATGCAAAGCTCGCGCGGAAACTAAGTTGAAACACGTCGCTGCGAACCGCGTGGCCGCAAAACATTTTCCGTGAGCGATTGTGCCGCTGGCCACGGTGCTTGAAGCCGACGTACTTGAGGCGAATGTGCTTTTAGCTGCCGTGCCGTGGCATCCTACGCGGGTACGGGGGCGTTTCCGACGGCGGCAAATCCTCGCCGCTCTCCTCGGCCCACAATGTTCGCTCTTCATCCGAAGCGTAATAGCGTAACCACGTCTCGCGGTCCAGCTCCTCATCGAGGCATCGCCAGACCAGCGAACTACGAGGCGGGTCTAATTTCTTTTCGAGCGATGGCAGGATATCCCGACAGATCAGGCAATAAAGCTGCCGGTCGGATAGATGTTCCGTGCACTCCAACGCGATCCGTCGCTGGAACAGCTTTTGGATTGTCTCGGACAGCACCTGGCGAAGGGAAGAGTCGTCCAGTTGGTCGGGACGAGGCAATTCCAAAGCCGGCTCAAACCAGTTGCTGATCGATACCACGGGAGCACGCTCCCATTCCAGCATCGATGCCAGGAACTCGTTTTCCATCGAGGTCGACATGTGGCTGACATTGACCACTTCGACCGCCTCGTCGCGAAACGGTTCCAGCTCGTCCCGCAACCGGGCGTTAAGCAGTAGTTGGTCGATTTCGTCCGTGGGGATCGGATACGGTTGGTGGCTCATAGCTGTTTCACGCCAATCGCTTGTATGGGGTGCGGCCCATCCGGCACCCGATAGGTTCGAATCTAACTACCGACTGCGAACGCTCAAAGAACTTCTTCAGCCAAAAGACAAAGAATCTGGCATCGATTTTCGCGGCGCGAGTGTACGATCGCTACGACCAACAAGGTCGCGGCGAAAACCGCGGAAAATGCCGGGTTTTTCTCAAGAGTTGCTAGCAGATATCCGGCCGAACCGCGCCGGCAACGGGGGCCAACGAGGTGGACGCGCGAGCGGGATTGTGAGCCTGAGTCCGATCGCCGCCTGAGAATGCTCGCCGGATTGCGCCCGGACCGATCGCACCCGGAACCGATCGCACCCGGTCCGAAGGATGCTTCGGCGGTACGCCCGATTACGGCCGAACCTTGGCCAGAATGCAACGCAGCCCGATGGCGTCGTCGCGCGTGTTGCGATCCTGCTTGAACCGCTTCGACGAACTCAAGTCGCCGGCCGGATCTTTCCAGCTTCCACTGCGTGTAACTTTTGTCTTGGAGCCGGCCGTGTTCGCCGCCGAGCCGTCTGAAGGCACGTCCTGATAGCGATCGCTCCAATCGTCCAGGCACCACTCGCGAAGATAGCCGTGGATGTCGTAGAGTCCCCAGGGATTCGGTTGCTTGGCGCCCACCGGCGGATCATTTCCCGCGGCGTTGCCATTGAACCACCCGTACTTCGTCAGTTCGGCCGGATCATCACCAAACGAGTAGACCGTCGCAGTGCCGGCCCGCGCAACATATTCCCATTCCGCCTCGGTCGGCAGACGGATTTCTTCGTCAGCTCCGATCAGTTTTGCCTCTCGCATCGATTGCGTAACCCGCTTGCAGAAATCCTGTGCCTCGTCAAAGGAAAGCATTTCCACGGAGTTGCGTTTGCCTTTCCATTTGCTGGGATTGTTCCCCATCACCGCCTGCCACAAGTTCTGCGGGACCTCGTAACGCGCGACTTGAAAGGAATACTTAAACGTGACGGTGCGCACCGGTTGCTCGGAGTCAGCACCACCTTCGCGCCCCATGGAAAACGCCGCCGGAAACTTTCCCGATCCAGGAGTAATCGCGATGAACTCCTCGCGAAACGTTTTCAAAAGTGCGGTCCGCTCCGCGTCGGCATCGGCGCCCACGAGCAACGTGACAGTCATCAATGTGATCAGCATTCCGGTTTACTCCTGATTCAAAGCCAGACGATTCGTCGCCGCCAACACACGGGGCCGAGTCTTGTAGCTACCGCATCGTGTTGTAGCGAAGGCACGGCGTCGATTGTAGCAGTGTCGCAACCGATCCTCGACCAGGGGCACGATTACCATGGCCTTCGCCGAGCATCTGTAGCGCCTCGTTTAGTCGGCCGCACTGCGAGGCGATTCGTGATCGCGCTGAGGATCTCGATCAAGGTGCCGCTGATCGAGATGCAAGTGCAGACCCGGTCGGGATAGCAACAATCGCTCCAACGCCGCCTCGGAGACATCAGAATCGTCAAGGTAGAACGACTGCAGCTTGGGTAGGGCCGCAACATGCTCGAGGCCGGCATCGGATATTCCGGGGCCGATCAAATGCAAAAACTTGAGCCGTGGCAATGCGGCGAGCCGGGCGATGCCGTCATCGTCAATCGTGCGACCACCCATGCGCAGCAACTCCAGCTTCGTCAAGTTCGTCAATCGCGCAAGCCCTGGTGGTGTCACGTTCATTTGCGGCAGATTCAGCACGCGCAGCTCCGTCAATTGCGAGATGGTTGCCAGGCCCTGATCGTCAATCGGCCGACCGCGAATCTGCAGGTGCTGCAACTGGGAAAGTCCGGTCAGCACATCCAAGCCTGATGCAGTGAGCTCACTTTGCTCAATGCGGAGAATGCGAAGTTGGCCCAGACCCTGAAGCTGCGCGAGCATTCGGTCATCGACCGGCGAATCGGCGTCAATCGTATCGCTTTGGCTTTCCGCCACGGCCTGTACTTGTTCAGCCCAGGCTTGTCCGGGAGGCGGATCCTGTGCCGTCGTTGTCGCCGCGTCGCGGGAACCGCATCCCGCCACGGTCATTGCAGCCAACACCATGACAACCTGGGATACCACGATCCGCAACCTGCAAGTCATCGCCCTGGGATCGACGCGGAACTGGATCGAAATGCAGCAGGATGCTGATGCGCCAAACGGGCGACTGGAACTGTCGCACTGCGGTATCCGAGTCGATCGGGGATGGAAAGCGAGTTGGCTGAGCATGAGACGATTATGCAACGCATTTGGCAGCTTCGCCACTAATCAAGCGCTGACCACCGAGCTTCAACGGAAGCCCTGCGACTCCGAAACGGCGAGCGAGCTCTAAGAGCCGCATATCGGACATTCGAGTACGTATCGCGTGATACCGGGACGACGGCTCCGAGCGACTTGCATGATCGATCCGCAATGCCGGCAGAACTGAGGTTCATCCTCGTTCTGATTTCCGGATGCGTTTTCGCAAGCGATGCAAAGCGTGGCATTCGGCAAGGCTTCGATTCGCTCCTTCGCGATCGGCCGACCGCAGCGAGTGCAAGGTCGAGTGTCCTCCCAGGCAGCGTCCTCGTCGCGTGATGGGCGGGATGACGTGGGACGGACCTGGAGTCCTTGTGAGTGGCAGCGATCGCAGGACCAAGTCGATGCGGAGTGAGTGAGCAGCGGTAGGACCATTTCTGCCGACTGCTCGTCGCTACGCCGCAAGAAACCTCGCTCACGCAATCGTGCGACCGCCGTTTCCAGGTCCAGGATCTGGACGTTCGAACAAGCCGGGCAGCGCAGTTCAAATCGAGGTGGAAGTGCCACAGGCGGTTTGGATGGTTGAACGGGGGCGGTATTTTCCTGAACGCTCTCTTCAAGGCAATCGTTGCTCGAGGCGAACCGCCCCGTACTGCTCGACGGGCGAATCAACGAGGCGGCCCGTCAGGCGATGCCTGACGGGCCGTACTCGGAGGACAATTATCGAACGTTATCGCCCTGTGATTTGTCCTTTTCCGACATCTTGCCGTCCGATTTGCCTGAGACTTTTTCCGCGACGACGATCGGTTCTTCCTCGTTGCCGCTGGCGTAGACGGCTACCCAATAAGCGGTACCGCCGGGACCGACCTGGAAACCGAATCCGGCATCGGTCGTGTTGCTGGTCATGTTGGCCCAATGGCCGCCGCTGTTCTGCCAGCCGTTGAATGTCGTATCGACATCGGCGTAGCCCATGGCGATGTTTTCCAGCACGCCGCCCCGGTAGCCGAACTGCGTTGCGCGGCCGGTCGGGCCAGCATTGCTGTAGTGATTGAAATCGCCAGTGCGGGCCATGTAATTCGCGTGGTTCTGGGCTGCACGCGTCAATGCGGGACTCATGCGATGCGGTCGTAGGCCCAGTCGCGATCGAAGATCATTGTTACGGCGCAACATCTGCAACAAAGTCGGATGCTCGTGGAGCACCGGTTCATTCGGGGCTGCAATCGAAGTGTCCGGCTTTTTGACGGTTTGCTTCTCGCCCTGTTTTTCACCTGTCGCAGCCGGCATGTCCGCCGCGCGCAGCGAAGTCGCCTGCCCGCTTGGCAACGCATGCCCACCGAACAGGACCGTCAAAGACAACGCCAACGAAAAGAATGAGCTAAAACGCATCGGAAAACCTCCTTGAATCGAGGACCATCGCTGCAGTCCATACCCTCGCCCGACTTGGCCCACCGAATCGTCTCGCCACGGAATCAAACACGAATGGGAATGGTGCAACAGGATCGCTTGCGGCATTCCAAGGTTTTGCGTTATTCCAAGTGGCAAGTTTCGCCAGGCCAAATCGAACTCCTTCCAAACACGAACTTGTGACCCGAGGGGTCGCGACGCAAACGTTCACGAGCATCCCGGGAGCACGTTTCGCAAGGACTGCATGACTTTCGAAAAACCATCTTTCGTTTGCCGATCGTGAAGTCCGCGGAGCCTTCTCAACCGGTTTGGACGAGCCAAAATCAACACCGTCGAAGCGGCTTGAATCTGTCCCCGTCCCGGCGCGCCACGAATTGACACACCGCCGTGCGATAGGAATCCTGGATCGGGCTCCATCGCACAGTGCTCCCGACTCTCCCGTAGTCGGCCATCGACCGCAAGGGGCGGGGCGGTCGTTTTCAGGCGAAACTCTTAATTCAGCGATTTCGCCCTTTTTTTTCTTTGACTGGCCTGTGGGTCAGTGCTTGGTTGTAAGTGCGATCGGGTCCCCTATAATCACGCCCGAGCGATCGCCTGCAAGGGTACTCCGCCCACGCCGGGATGGGCCCAGAGCGGGTTCCCGCTTAGCCGTTTGCTTGCGTAGCAATTTGTTCGCGAATCCGTTTGCACACGGAGCCGTTTGCACGCTTATCCGTTTGCACGCATAGCAATTTGCTTACGTACGAATACGACTGCGTCCTGCTGTGCGTTGCGGGCCATTTGCCTGATCACAATGCACGCGGATCGGACAACAAATCAGTAAGACCGGACTTGAGGTTGTCTCAGTGAGTTGGCACATCCCGTTGACATTCGGGTGAAGCGACGACGTTGACGACCATGTTTCGCATCCGTGTTTCGACGCACGGTTCGTTCTTTGGACTGCTCGCGAACGAGGACTCTTCATTTTTTGGGAAGGTCGAACGCATGACGGATTCCAAGCAGAAGGCGGGAACGCGATCCGATTTCAATCGTCGCGATTTCCTGCGAGGGTCGGGCGCCGTAGCGGCAGCGACGGCGATCCACACACAACAGGCAATGGCTGCAGAGGAAAAGTCGGGGCCGGCGGTCATTGCCGGGACGACCAGGATCGACTTGCAGGTGAACGGCAAGTCGCACGCCGTGGCGGTCGAGCCTCGTACGACGTTGCTCGACGTGCTGCGATACCAATTGGATTTGACCGGAGCCAAACCGGTGAGCGCGGATGCGTCGAGTGGTGCGAGCACGGTTCTGGTTGATGACAAACCGATGTCGGCCTCGTCGCTGCTGGCGGTCGCATGTGTGGGCAAGCAGATCCGCACGGTCGAGAGCTTAGGTGGTGACAAACCGGACGCGGTGCCGGCGGCCTTTGTGGAGCACGACGCGCAGCAGTGCGGGTTTTGCACCCCGGGATTTGTGTTGGCCGTGCGAGCGTTCCTCGATAAGCACCCGAAGGCGACGGAGGACGAGATTCGCAAAGGACTGAATGGCAACGTTTGCCGCTGCGGTACGTACGCGAACATCGTTCAGGCGGCCATCGCGGTCGTGAAGGGAGGCAAGTAATGGCAGAGATTCAATATTCATGGCCCGAACGTTCGGCGACCAAGATCCTCGGGGGCACGCACTCCCGATTGGACGGCATGGCCAAAGCGACGGGCACCGCGAAGTACACCTACGACATCAACCTGAAAAACATGTTGATCGCGAGGGGCTTAGGATGCCCTCATGCTCACTGCAAGATCGTGACGATGGACACCAGCGCGGCTGAAAAAGTGCCGGGCGTCGTGCACATCCATGTGCTGGACCATGCCAAGCCAGGCAGCGAGATTCTGTGGCAGGGTGAACTGCTGGCGATTGTGGCGGCCGAGAGTGAAGCGGCGGCCGTCGAAGCGGTCTCGAAAATCAAAGTCGGATATGAGCAACTCGAGGTGTATGTCGACGACCGGAACCTGGAGGCCGCGAAGAAGGCGGGACGCACAGAGAAAGATGGCGGGAAAGTCCAGACCGAGCGGGAACCCGGTGATGACGACGACGAAGATGAATTTGCAGCCGCAGAAATCGAGCGTCTGCTCAAGGAGTCTGCTCACGTCGTCCAGGGCTCCTATGGCATTGACAGTATTACGCACTGCTGCCTCGAACCGCATGGAGCGACGGTGTACTGGGAAGGCGACAATTTGATCGCCTACCTGTCGACGCAATATGTCTCGGGAACGGACGACGGTTTCGCGAATGACCTGAAGATTTCTGCAGACAATGTGGAAGTGCGTTGCGAGTACGTCGGCGGCGGATTCGGCAGCAAGTTCGCGCCCGACTACTGGGGCACGGCTGCGGCGAAGATCGCGAAGGCGACGGGCCGCCCGGTCAAGTTGATGCTCAGCCGCGACCAGGAATTGAAACTCGGTGGCAATCGCCCCTCGGGTTACATCAAGGTTCGCATGGGTGCCGACAAGAACGGTGTGGTCACAGTTTGGGATTCGGAGCACTGGGGTACGCCGGGCGCGAATGGCCCGGGTGTTTCTCATGGTCAGATCCCGTACGTGTTCACACCGAAAAACTATCGCCGCGAGGCGACCAAGATCTTAACGAACAACGCGCCGGCCCGAGCTTGGCGGGCGCCGAACCATCCGCAAGCCTGTGCGATGTCGCAAACGGCGTACGACGACTTGGCGGCCAAGATGGGGATCAGCAGCTACGACGTGTTCCTGCGGAATCTCGGAACCGATGACGAACCGCTGGTGTCCGGAGCGAAGCCTTCGGTGTATGCAGCCGAGATGGAGATTGCCGCCAAGCTGATCGACTGGAAGGCCAAATGGCATCCGCATGGGAAAGGGCCGCGACGAGGCGACATCGTCGATGGGCTCGGGATGGCGATTCATACTTGGGGTGGTGGCGGCCATGAATCGAATTGCACCGTCAAGGTTCATCCGGACGGCGGCGTCGAGTCGTTTTGCGGCACGCAGGATATCGGCACCGGGACACGCACGGTGTGCGCGATGGTGCTCGCCGAAACCTTCGGTCTGCCGGTCGATGTCATCAAGATCCACTACGGATCGTCGCGATTGCCGATCAGCGGCCCCTCTGGCGGCAGTACGACGGTGGGCGGTGTCAGCGAGTCGCATCGTCGAGCGGGCCAGGAGGCGCTGCTCAAGATTTGCGAACTCGTCGGCGAAAAGCTGGGGGTTGCTGCGACCGAGTTGGAAGCGGTCGACGGCCGCATTCGCGCGAAAGGCAAACCCGATACCGGACTGTCCTGGAAAGAAGCCTGCGGCCTGCTGGGCATGAAGCCGCTCGAAGTGCGCGGCTCCTTCAAGCCGGGCCGCACCAAGAGCCCGCTGTCCGACAGTAAAGTCGGCGGCGTGCAAATGGCACACGTCGAGGTCGATACCAAGACCGGTGTGATCCAGGTTAAGAAATTTGTGGCGGTCCAAGACATTGGACTCGTGATGAATCGCAAGTTGGCGCAGAGCCAAGTGAACGGTGCGGTGATCATGGGGATCGCCTACTCGTTGTTCGAGCAACGGATCTCCGATCCTGCCAGCGGCGCCTTTTTGAACGCCGAAATGAACAACTATCACCTCTGCCGATTGGGTGATGTCGGTGAGATCGTGGTGGAGTTCTACGAACCGGAAAGCGAGCGGTCTCGCGGTGTGATCGGGTTAGGTGAACCGCCGGTCATCAGTCCCGGAGCGGCTTTGTCGAACGCAGTATGTAACGCGTTGGGTGTTCGAGTTCCTGTTTTGCCAATGACGCCGCAGCGCGTGTTGGAAGCATTAGAAAAAGCGGGGAGGGTCTAAACCATGAAGGCATTCGAATACGCAGCAGCCCGAACCGAAGCCGAGGCAATTGAATTGCTCCTGGAGAACAAAGGTTCGACGGAGATTCTTGCCGGAGGAACCGATCTGGTGGGGCTCATGAAGCAGATGGTGGTGACGCCGGACCGGGTCGTCAACATCATGGAGATCCCGTCGCTGAAATCGATCGAATTGCAACCGGATGGAAGTCTGAAGATCGGCGCGGCGGTGTCGCTGGAAGAGCTGCTCGATAGCTCCTACTTGGATCCCTACGCATCGGTGAAGCAGGCGATCGATAACATTGCCAGCATGCAACTTCGTTGTCAGGGTACGATCGGCGGCGAGATTTGCCAGCGTCCGCAATGCTGGTTTTTCCGCGGCGGTCGTGGATTGCTCGCAGAGCAGGGTCAGGCGGTATTGTCCGGTGACAATCGCTATCACGCGATCTTCGCCAACGCGGGTCCGGCCAAGTTCGTGAACAATTCACGAACGGCGCCGGCGCTGATGGCGTGGAACGCGGTGGTACGCGTGATCGGTCCCGATGTGGAAGAAGAATCGTTCGTGCCGCTGGCCGATTTCTACCGCATCCCGCGGCACGATGGCCAGCGCGAGACCATGCTGCGGCAAGGGCAGTTGATCTCGCATATCCTCCTTCCGCCGGCAGGCGATCGAACTTCTGCGACTTACGAAGTCCGGCATGGTGCCGGGCCCGATTATCCGCTTACCGCCGCCGCCGCAACACTGCAGATCGAATCGGGCATGGTGCGCGACGCGCAAATCGTACTCGGCCATGTGGCACCGGTCCCGTACCGGTCGGCGGAGGCCGAGCAGGCGATGGTCGGTCAGCCGATTACGGCTTCGACCGCCGAGCGTGCCGGGAAGGCAGCGGTCACGAACGCAACGCCGCTTTGGAATAACGAATATAAAGTAACGCTGGCCCGTGTGAGCGTCGAACGCGCACTGCTGGCCGCTGCGGGCTTGCCAACGGGCGGGTTCTAATCACCCACCCCGAGGACCGCGCGAAGCCCAGCCTACCGATCGTTTGAAAAGCCACGTCATTGCAATAAGGAACGTGACGATGCCATTTGAGAAATCGCTCGACGAGCGTCCTGCCGTGACTTCACCGCCGTGTATCCATTTGCGGAGCAAGGCGATGTACGTGGAGGGCACCCAGCGTCCTGCCGAGAACTCGCCCTGCTGGTGCAACCTGACGCAGCATTCTCGCGGTCCCGATCAGGAATTCGCCGGAGTACGGGAATGCATTCCCGGACGGGCCTGCTTCCGCGAAACGCGCTAGTTTGGCGTGGAAGCGGTACCCGGTGTTGGCGAGGTACCCGGTGTTGGCGAGGTACCCGGTAACGACACGGTCGAGTCCCAGCACCGGCCTTGCCAAGTGTCCCGCCGCTGGAGTTCGTGTTCAAAAGCGAGCCGCAACCCCGGCTTGTCGAGGCACCACGAGGGAGCGACGAAGTAATCGGGTGGTGCATCGCCGCTGATACGCTCCACGACCGTCGTCGGCGGCAGGATCTCCAGGAAATCGACGAGCACCTGAATGTACTCGTCGCGGTCGAGCAGCTTCAACTCGCCTCGAGCATATTGGTCGGCAAGCGGCGTGCCTTTCACCACATACAGATTGTGGATCTTCACCGCATCGATCGGTAAGCGGGCCACTTCGCGAGCGGTGGCCAGCATGTCGTCGCGCGTCTCGCCGGGCAAGCCCAACATCACGTGGGCGCAAATCTCGAAGCCGCGACCGCGACTGCGATGCAAGGCATCCACTGTCGCATCGTGATGATGGCCGCGGTTCATGGCATCCAGCGACCAATCGTGGATCGTCTGGATACCGAATTCGACCGAGAGATAGCAGGTCTGCGCCAGTCGCTGAAGCAAGTCCAACACGTCGTCGGGGGTGCAATCCGGTCGCGTGCCGATGGCTAACCCCGCAATCAGCGGATGAGCAAGTGCTTGCTGGTAGACGGACTCGAGCCGCGCTACCGGTGCATAGGTGTTCGTAGCCGGTTGGAAATAGGCAATGAACTTGTCACAGTCGTATCGTCGCCGAAGTCGACGTATGCCTTCGTCAATCTGACCTGTGATCGTCTGCCGCGGCAAGCGACGGCTGGGGCTGAAGCTGCGGTTATCGCAGAAAGTACAACCGCCGACTGCCACGGTGCCGTCGACGTTGGGGCAGGTAAAGCCGGCGTCGATGCTGACTTTCTGCACGCGCTGCCCGAAACGCTGACGTAGAAAGAAGTTATAGGCAAAATACCGCTGCCCTGCGTCTCGCCATGCAAGTTTCCCGGCCTGCGGATCCGAGGCGGAATCAGAGGAATTCACACAAGGCCTCGCCGAGGATAAACAAGTCGAAATTCGCGAAATCCGGTGGTTAACTTTACACAGCAACGAGGATGGTTAAACTGGAAAAGTACCGTGATTTCGATGTCGGATCCTATCATATTTGAGACTTCGTGACTTCCACAAGACCGCGAGTCGCATGAGACCGCGTGTTCATGAGGTATAGCTCAGTCATGCTCGGCCAACTCATTCCCGAAGGGGGCGGTGATCCGATCCCGCTGCTCAAAGAAAACCTGATCATCGGCCGCGCGGAGAGTTCCGACATTGTCCTCCGTTTCCCCAACGTCTCGGCTCGACACTGCCACCTGCATTGCGATGGCGGGTATTGGTACGTGACCGACCTGGACAGCAGCAATGGAACGAAAGTGAACGGGACCCGGGTTCTAAGGAAACGGATCAATCCAGGCGATAAGATCTCGGTGGCGAAGCACGCCTATGAGATGCAGTATTCCCCGACGGACAATGGTGCGATCGGCCCGCCGCCTCCTGAAGAAGACCAGGTATCGCAGATCATGACGGCTTCGCTATTGCAGCGTGCCGGCTTGCAGCGACAACGACCGGATGG
>JBJOLO010000114.1:0-7393 GCA_046045565.1 Planctomycetota bacterium
AAACTTCAGCGAGCCCCATCATGTCAAAACACCGCCCCAAGATCCTGTTGGCGATCCTTGCCATTCTGGGACTGGCCCTTTGCTATGATCAGTTCGTAGCGCGTCCCGCTCTTTCCAAAGGCTATGAAACCGTCATGAAATTACTCGACCCCGCCGGCGGCAGCTTTCGCGTCGATCAGAGCGTCGGTCCAAAGCAAGTGCAGGAAGCGCTGGGCCAATCCCCAACCAATACGCGGCAACAAGGCCTGACAACGATTGAGACCTACGAGTACCGCGCCGGCTTCCCCTTGCGAACGTACAAACTGTACGTGCTGTATCAAGGCGTAAAGAACCCGCTGCTGCAAAAGGTTTTGCAGAACGAAGAACCGGCTTCCAGCGACATCATGAGCGTCGAATTGGTGACGCCCGACAAAGCGGAAAAAATGACGAACGAACCGGTCGCCGCGACCATGGGTGCGGGTGGCGGAGGTGGGGGTGCAGGTGGAGGCGGGCGCAAGAAAGGCCCCGGCGTTCCGCCTGCCGGCGATCCCGCCGCCGAAAATAACGCGACTCCCGACGCTTCCAAGCCGGACGCAGCAAACCCCGATGCACCAAAACCTGACGAGCCAAAACCTGACGAGCCAAAACCTGACGAGCCAAAGCCTGACGAGCCAAAGCCGGACGACCCGAAGCTGGATGCGCCCAAGCCTGACGCGCCACCGCAACCGTAAGGCGGACTCGTTCATCAACCTCGGTGTCCATCCCGCGCACCGCGGCCAGGACAGTCGCTGCGGTCCTCCATCAACACGCTGCGCTCGCATTCGAAATATTTTTCGACCGCAGCCCTTGAAAATTATTGCGACCAGCCATATTTCTTTATCGGTGACTGCATCACTTCCGTGAGAGGGTTCCCCATCTCCTCCTCCGGCCCCGTGGCAAGCTCCTAGCAGCGTGCCACCCCCCCGCCTGCAAGTCAGCCCCGGTAAGTTCAGCCCCCGGCCGCGTTTCGCGGACCATTTCACCTGCGACCGCCTGTGTGTATCAAGGCACAGAGTAGCAACGGACTGTGCAACCGGCCTGTCCACGCGCGCTAAGCCCTCCGCAACCCTCCCCGGCACGAACCAAAACGGACATCGGTCTGGCGGCGATCCGGCATGGCGCCGATCGCAACCGGTCGATCCCCGCACCGCCCCCTCCTACCCCGCAGCCACCCACCTTGGCGTTGATGTTGGTCGGATTTATTGCATGCCTGTATGCAGGCGGGAGGAAGGGAATGACAGAGGTGGTATTCGTAAACGTTCGCGATGCAGCCCGTGCGATCCATGCCAGGATCTCCAGGGAAGCGTGGGAGCATCTTCAGGCTGCGTTGGCAGCCGACCCGGAAACCATCGAGGAATTGACTCGGGCGATGTCGCGTTTTCGCCTCGGTTCCTCCTCGGAGCCCGGGCCGCTGGAGACCGCGACACCCGGTGAGAACTGGGATCGGCAAGATCCGACGGCGGTCGTCGATTTGGCAGCCCGACTGGTTGCAGTCGACGAGCGTGTGGGGGAAGTGTCCCGTTCGGACTACGTGGAGATTTCAGGCGAAATTCGTGGCAAGCAGCGCACCGTCGTGCTGGACTACAAGCTCAGCCCCGACTGGCAATTGAATTCCACGCTCTCCGGCTGGGCCGAGCAAGCGAAGGAGCGTCGCGCAAAACGGACCGCGCCGAGCATCGCCAACGATCGCGCGGTGCTCTACGGCGAACTCGTCCGGTTCCTGGTGGAACACCAACACGATCCGGCGATTCAGGCAGCCGAGGATCGCGTTGCCGCGCTGCATGCGGCTTGGCTGACAACTCCGCGCGAAGATCTGGGCGGCCGGACGCCTCGCGAAGCACTGATTCGCGAAATCGACCGCATCGAGCGGGATATCGAAACGCGGTCGCGACAATGGAGCTATTTTGGCGAGTGTCCAGTCGGCGTCGAACCGTCGTCAGCCGCGTATCGCAACGGTCCGCCCGGAAGACACGAGTTTGTCATGTACTACGATCTCGTGCGATACCTGCTCGGCAAACTACTCGAATGCCGTGAAGTACCCGACAATCAGCCGACCGCAGATGAAATCCAGCGATTGACTCGCCTGCAGATCGAATGGATGCAAACTCCGATTGAGGACTTCGGGGGGCGGACGCCCTTCAATGTGATTGATGACGAGCGACGGAGGATTCCGCCGATTGCGGGTAGCGACGAAGCCTGCATCGATCCCAACTGCCCTATTTGCCGGATGATGGCGGACGGCAGCTTCGGACCTACCTTCTGGTACCTGGACGGATCGCATATCGACGACGAGTTTGTGTTTTCCTGCAGCAGCACCGAATCGGATTGGGAGTCGGTACGGTATTCGTGGGCTTCGCTCCCGTCATCGCTAGGCTCGGACCTCGCTTCGACCGAAGGCTCGTTGCCGCCCAAATCGCGGGTCTGGCAATACAGTCAGATGAACGAAAAGCTGATCCAGGAAATTCCTCCGCAGCAGCGAATGACCCTGATTCTGTTTGGAATCGGCGGACACATGGCCGAATTGGCCGAGGACGCGCGGCAAGATAACGACGCGAAGGGGAACGTCATGAAACTGCTCGATCATTTCGAGGACTTGCGGGGGGCGATTCGCGATCGGATGCATTGGCTGAGCCGATCGCTAATCGAGCAATGCTGCGATGTGCTCGAGGGATTAGCGTCGCTACGGCCGGGGTGGGCGGAAAAATGCTGGGACTTGCAGCGTAAATTCCTATGGCTGGACGAGTTGGTGGAATCGTGGTCGCGAGAGATCGACGTGCCTTTCTAGGGAATCCCTTACCTAGTCGTAATCTGCGTCAAAGTTAGAACCCCCGAGGCTTGCTCAAGGCGGGCAAGCCTCGGAAATCAGGCCCTTCACCCCTGTAGTCAATAGTGATAGGCTTGAACGTCATGAATACCATCCGCAAGCTACTGGTTGCCAACCGCAGTGAAATCGCCATTCGGGTCTTCCGCAGTGCCCATGAATTGGGAATACGGACCGTTGCGGTCTATACGCATGAAGATCGGTATGCGCTCCATCGATTCAAGGCCGACGAGGCCTACCTGGTCGGGAAGCCCGGCGAACCGATTCGCGCTTACCTGGACATTCCCCAACTGATCGCGCTCGCCAAACGTCAGGGCGTGGACGCTATCCATCCCGGCTACGGTTTTTTGTCGGAGAATCCGGAACTGGCCCGCAGTTGTAAGGAGGCGGGACTGATTTTTATCGGCCCTCATGAAGAGGCGTTGCGGCAACTCGGTGACAAGACGGCTGCCCGGGAAATCGCCAAACGGGCCGGGGTACCGATCTTGGGCGGCAGCGACACCATTCAAGACGAGAAGCATGGCCGGGAAGTCGCCGCGAAGCTTGGCTTCCCGATCATTTTGAAAGCCGCCAAAGGTGGCGGTGGACGTGGAATGCGGGTCGTCGAGACCGAATCGCAATTCTCGTCCGCGTTCGAGCAAGCGCAGCGGGAATCCTTGACCGCCTTCGGCAGCCCCGACTTGTTTGTGGAAAAATACATTGCCCGCGCCAGCCACATCGAAGTGCAACTGCTCGGTGATAAACATGGAAACCTGGTGCACCTGTGGGAACGCGATTGCTCCATCCAACGCCGGCACCAAAAGGTGGTGGAAATCGCACCCGCCCCGTCGCTCGATCCGGCCGTCCGTCGAGCACTCTGCGAATCGGCACTCAAGATCGGTCGCGAAATTCACTACGAGAACGCTGGGACGGTCGAGTTCCTCGTGGATCGCGACTCGAATCAGTTCTATTTCATCGAGGTCAATCCGCGGATCCAGGTCGAACACACGGTGACCGAAGAGGTCACCGGAATCGACATCGTGAAGTCGCAGATCCTGATCGCGCAAGGGGCGACGTTGTTCGATGCCGAGATCGGCTGCCCGCCGCAGGACCAGATCGTCACCAACGGTTTCGCGATCCAGTGCCGCGTCACCACCGAAGATCCGGCCAACAATTTCATGCCCGACTACGGCCGCGTCACCCACTATCGTTCGGCAAGCGGCATGGGCATCCGACTCGATGCGGGCAGTGCTTTTTCCGGAGCGGTAGTCAATCCGTTCTACGATTCGCTGCTGGTCAAAGTCACGGCCCGAGGCCGCCGATTCCTCGACTCCGCCCGCCGCATGGAACGATGCCTGCAAGAGTTTCGCATCCGCGGCGTGAAGACCAACATCCCGTTCTTGATCAAGCTGATCACACACCCGAAGTTTCTCGACGGCGCGTGCCACACGCGTTTTATTGACGAGACCCCGGAACTCTTTGATTTGCCCACGCGCAAAGACCGCGCGACGCGACTGCTTACCTTCCTGGGCAACGTGATCGTGAATGGCAACGAACTGGTCCGCGGTGCCGCGAAGGCGAAGCGGCGCAATCCGGCCCCCGTGCCCGACTACGATCGCCTGCAATCGCCGCCGCCCGGAATGCGCCAGCGCCTGCAAGAACTCGGCCCCGTCAAGTTTGCCGAATGGGTACGCAATCACGATCGTCTTTTGATCACCGACACCACCTTCCGCGACGCACATCAATCGCTGCTGGCAACCCGTCTGCGCAGCTACGATTTGATGCAGATCGCCGGGGTCTACGCACGCCGGTGCCCGGAACTGTTCTCCCTGGAAATGTGGGGCGGCGCTACCTTCGACACCTCGATGCGATTCCTCAAGGAGTGCCCCTGGAAGCGACTCACCGATTTGCGCAAAGAGATCCCGAATATCCTTTTCCAGATGCTGCTGCGTGCCTCCAACGCAGTCGGGTACACGAACTATCCTGACAATGTCGTCAAGGAGTTTGTCCGCGAGTCGGCCGATGCGGGCATCGACGTGTTTCGCATCTTCGATGCACTGAATTGGGTTCCGAATATGCGCGTCGCGATGGACGCCGTGCTCGAACAAACCACAGGAATCTGCGAAGCCGCCATCTGCTACAGCGGCGACATCCTCAACCCGGCGCGCAGCAAGTACGACCTGAAGTACTACGTGAACCTCGCCAAGGAACTCGAGCGCATGGGCGCGCATATCCTGGCGATCAAGGATATGGCCGGCCTCTGCAAGCCTTACGCTGCCGAGAAACTCGTCAAAACCTTGCGTCAGGAAATCGGCATCCCGATCCATTTCCACACGCACGACACGGCCGGCATTCAGGCCGGATCGATCATCAAGGCGGCGGAACAACAGGTCGACATCGCCGATGCCGCCATGGCCCCGATGTCGGGCGGTACATCACAACCCAACTTGAATACGATCGTCGAGGCAATGCGATTCACGCCTCGCGATACAGGACTCGACACCAAAACGTTGGATCGTATCGCGGAATACTGGATGGCCGTCCGGCAGTTCTACACTCCGTTCGAAAGCGAGATTGTTCCGGCAACGGCCGACCTGTACGAACACGAGATGCCTGGCGGCCAATACACCAATCTGCATCAGCAGGCGCAAGCACTGGGACTCGCCGACCGCTGGTCCGAAGTCTGCCACGTTTACGCCGAAGTCAATCAGATGTTTGGCGACATCGTCAAAGTCACGCCCACATCCAAAGCCGTCGGCGACATGGCCCTGTTCATGGTCGCGAATAACCTGACGGCGAACGATATTCTCCAGGGCGATCGGGAATTCAGTTTCCCCGAATCGGTGCTCGATTTGATCGGCGGCCGCATGGGGCAACCCCCGGGCGGCTTCCCGCCACGCGTGATCGAGCGTGTCATGCGGAATCGGCCGATCTTCACCAAACGGCCCGGTGAAGAGTTACCGCCCGTCGATTTCAACAAGACCAGATCGGACCTCGCCGAAATCCTCGACCACACCCCGAATCGCCGCGAGGAACTGAGCTACGTCCTCTACCCGAAAGTGTTTCGCGAATTCGCAGCTCATCAGAAGACCTACTCCGACACCAGCGGTCTGCCATCGCCCGTGTTCTTTTACGGCCAACAGGCAGGGGAAGAAATCTCGGTCGACATCGAAGAAGGAAAAACGCTGATCGTCAAGTTCCTCACCATTAGCGAACCGCACGCCGAGGGAACCCGTACCGTTTTCTTCGAACTGAACGGCCAGCCACGGGCCGTCACCGTCACCGATCACTCGCTCGAACCGGAAACGAAAAAGAACCCGAAGGCCGATCCGGCCGATCCGAAACAAATCGGTGCCGGTATGCCGGGTATGATTGTCACCGTCGCAGTGAAAGTAGGCGACCAAGTCACCCGCGGCCAGAAGTTACTCAGTATGGAAGCGATGAAAATGGAGGCCACCGTGCACTCGGAACACGACGGCCGCATCGGACAACTGCTCGTCAAACCCGGCCAACGCGTGGAAGCGGGCGACCTGCTGATCGCGTTCGAGTAACCGCTTCGCGCGAGGCCCCTTCGCTCCTGGAGCTTGCGCCCTGTGGCAAAATTCGACTTGGATCGGGTCGCTCGCGAAACCTCGATGCGCGCAATCGACTACCACGAGACGCTCGGCTCGACCAACGATCGGGCCCAACGCCTCGCCAAAGAAAACCGCAACTGGCCACTGCTCGTCATCACCGAACAGCAGGTCGCCGGCCGCGGACGCGGCGCAAATCGCTGGTGGTCCTCCGACGGTGCGTTAACCTTCTCGGTCATTGCTCCCACGCCAACGCCGGCCGACCCGAAACTACTGCCGCAGCTATCGCTGCTCACCGCACTCGCCGTTCGAAACGCCCTACACTCCTACACCGCAGGCCATGCACCTACAGTCAAATGGCCGAACGATGTCTTCATCGCAGGACGCAAGGCGTGTGGAATCCTGATCGAACGACCGGGCGATGCACCCGAGGCACTGGTGATCGGTATTGGCGTCAATGTGAACAATGACTTCTCGGGATCGCCGGAACCGCTGCACCACAAAGCAACCTCGCTACGCATGATTTCGGGGCAAGCCATCGACCCGACGGAGGTCCTGATCGGGATCCTGCAGCGGTTGCTTGAAACACTGGACTGCTGTGAACAAGCAGCGTCGCGTCTGCGGGAGGACTGGAATCAGCACTGTCTTCTTTCCGGCCGCACCGTCACGATCGCCCGAGGCCAGGATCAGATCGTCGGACGCTGTCAGGGGATTCGCGACGACGGCGCGCTGATCATCGCGACGACGAGCGGCCAGGAGTTTCTGCATGCGGGAGTCGTCGTCGCGTACGACTGATTGTTGTCTTGCTGATCGCTGTCCCGACGGCAGAATCACCTCGTTCGTTGATACGGATCACGTATCCAGATCAGGAATACCTGCCACCATGTCGAAAATACTTTCCGAGTTCCACTTCTCCTTGCTGCTTATTGACGGAACGAGCTTTCGTTCTGTCGCGGCTTTGCATGAAGAATTGTCATTCAAACTTGGTCTGCCATCTTCCTAC
>JBJOLO010000136.1:0-3183 GCA_046045565.1 Planctomycetota bacterium
ACCTCAAGCGAACTTCCCGAGCTATTGACGGTCAGCGATCGGATCTTGGTGCTAAGCGAAGGTCGCCTTACGGGTGAGTTCAAACGAAGCGAGGCGACCGAGCAGAAAATCATGGAAGCAGCGACGGTCGGTGCTGCCAGGAATTAGCCCGCCCAGCGACCGTCGGGGGTTCAAACCAGATCCCGGGTCGTTGGAGCGTCTTCGAGCAGTCGAACGTCTATCGCGTTTTCGAGGGCGGCGTGGGACGCGGAGCCTGTGCCTGCGGCTTCGACGTCTCCGGCGTTTTGCTCAGGTCCGGTAGTGCTTGCTCGACCACTTTCTGATAGCCCTTCGGCGTCACCGGTTTGTCAAACTCGCGCTCAAAGGGACGTTTGATCTTTTCCAGCAACTCGTTCCAGTTGTAATCGCGGTCCACAAAGACGTAACTTTCCTCGCTGTCATCGTTGTTGATGATGCGAATCGCTTTGGGCAGTACTTCATGATTCTCGGTTTCTTCGAGGATCACTTGGACGCGAGCAAAGTCGGAAGCGTCGGCCGTCGTCTTCGGGACGAATTCCAATTTGACTTCGTTCTTGCTCTCGGCTGCACGCGGGCGAATCCAGAACCGCGATTTCACCTGCGATGCCTGGGCGCCAAAGATGAAGGGCAGCGGGCCGTTCGAGATGAACTTGCCCTGCATGTTCGATGGTAACGGTTGTTCGATCAACTTTTTGTCGACATGGTTCAAATAGAACAGGGATTTGCCGTCGCACAGCCAGTAATCGCCGGGATCGGAAGTGGCCGTCCAGCGATCGTCGGGACTGCCGACCTTCAATTGATTGCGTTCGATCTTATCGACGCGGATCATGCCTTTGTCGGGTGACTTGTAGAAGATCACGCCCTGTTCGCGCGTTGCGGGACGAAGTTCGCCCGGTTTGCCATCCTGATTGGTGACGTACGGACCAAAGGCCGGCAGATAGCGAAATCGAGTGAAGCTGCAGCGGAATCGCTCGACGCTGCTGCTCTTCTGTTCCCAAACACGTAAAACGTCATCCACGAACTTCTGGTTCTCGGCGCTGAGCGGGATCCAGTTAGGTTGCTGTGGTTGACCTCGCACGCCGCGGGGAGTCGACGGTCCCTGAGCTGCTTGCGATGCAGGGTCTTGAGCCTCGGGGCCCAGCGTTTTCGGTCCTTGGGACTTACCCTGCGCCGGGCTGCCTTGCGACGGGCCGCCCTGCGCCGGGGGATTGTTTTGGGACGCGTTGCCTTGCGGCACCGTGCCGCCCTTGGCTGATTTGCCAGTGGCAGCATTGCCGCTGGCTGGATTGTTCGAAGTTGGGCGAGCCCCCGGCGACGTTGCCGATTTGCCTGACGCCCCTGACGCATCATTGGCCGGCCGTGCTTTGGTGCCACCAGAAGTCGAAGAAGGCGATTTGGCAGGATTCGTGACAGGACCGGAACCGGCGGCAGGATTGGTTGCCGGATTGCGCGGGGTGGCCGGACCCGATGTTGCCGGGCCTGATGCGGGGTACGGATCTTTGGCGCCTGCGGGCCGCGTGTTCTGAGCCTGTATGGATTGTCTGCTGACCAGGGCCAGGAAACCGAGCGTCGCGACGAACCAGCAAGTCTGTCTGATCATGACATTGTCCATCCTTGGACTGGGATTGCTCACGTTATGGGCTGGCGGATTGTAGCAAAGCGAGCGGGTTGGCCCCAGGTCGATTTGAGGCAGACGGAAGGTCTACGCGATGTTTCCTCATGTGACGGGGTTGATTGCTAGCGTAGGTCGATCGGACCGCAAAGCGGTCGTCAAGCCCCGTGAGTTAGGTCGTGCTGATCGACCGCAGCCTTGCTCGCAGCGAGGGCGTTACCGATGCCGTTTCTCGCCCGACGCATTCTTCGCTTGAGAAAATCCTTCGATTGGCCCAAAGGATAGGTTACGGCGCGGGAAGGTTGATCTGTTTGCCCTCGGTGTCGCGGCAGTCGAGTTCCAGATGTTCGGGGTAGAGGCCCTCGCCGCTGAGAACCTGCACGATCATTTTTCCATCGTCTTCCAGGGCGGCGAGTTCTTTGCGTTTGCGATTGTTGAGGTACGAAGCGACCTCACCGTTGACGCGTACGGTGACGCGGGCGATGTTGGGTTGCTGGCTGGCGAGCATCAGCATGCGGACGACTTCGATGGCCATGCTTTCGGCCGTTTTAACGGAACCGCGACCGGAGCAGCAGGGGCAGCCGGAGTAGACGCTGCGGTTGATGCTGGGCCGGATACGTTGCCGCGTCATTTCGATCAGTCCGAACGGACTGGTGCGGAGAATCTTCGTGCGAGCGCGATCGCGTTTCATCGCGTCTCGCAGCGCGCGTTCGACACCGCGTCGGTGCCGTTCGCGTCGCATGTCGATGAAGTCGTTGACGATGACGCCGCCCAGGTCGCGGAGCCGGAGTTGGCGGGCGATTTCGCGGGCGGCGGAGATATTCAACTGGTACGCGGTTTCCTCGGCGTTGTCGTCTTTGCGGAAGCTGCCGCTGTTCACGTCGATGGCGACCAAGGCTTCGGTCTGATCGATGACGATCGATCCGCCGGCCTTTAGGGGCACTTGTCGACTGTGAATGCGGCCGATCTCAGCCTCGATTTTGTACTTATGAAACAGCGGTTCCTTGCCTTCATAGAAGTGCAGGCAATTGACGTAGCGAGGCATGACGAGTTGCAGGAATTCGCGTGCCCGTTCATACGCTTCGCGATGATCGATGTGGATGGCATCGATGTCAGAGCTGAAGATATCGCGGATCGTACGAATGATCATGTCGCTTTCTTCGTAGATCCCTTGGGGGCCCGAGGTTTTCTTGACGCGACGGGCGATGACTTTCCACAGCCGGACGAGATAGGCCATGTCGCGGGATAGTTCTTTGCGGCTTCGGTCCTGGCCGGCGGTGCGAACGATGAAGCCGAGTCCTGTAGGCGGGTGCAGGTCGAGCATCATATCGCGGAGCGAGCGGCGCAATTCGTCGTCTTCGATTTTGCGTGAGACGCCGACGCGTCCGAGGGCCGGCATGAGCACGAGGTAGCGGCCGGGGATGCTGATGTACGTCGACAGAGTCGGACCTTTGCTGCCGATTCCCTCTTTGATTACTTGCACCAGCACTTCGTCGCCACGCCGGAAGATTTCCTGGATCGGCGGTTTGAATCGAGGTCGGCCTCCGCTATTT
>JBJOLO010000505.1:0-2971 GCA_046045565.1 Planctomycetota bacterium
GCGCGAGGACCTCGGACTGCCGCCCGTGCGATGGGTTCAAGCGCTGGACCGGCAGGACTATCGCTTCGCACCCGAATCCGGCATTTACGAAAGCCTGGTGGATCTGGGACGCAATGTTGCAGCGGGCCAGACGGTGGGGTTGATTCATTTTATTGAGCGACCCGACCGGGAGCCTGTCGCGGTGGTTGCGCCATCGGCAGGCGTGTTGATCGGCAGTCGCGGGCCCAGCGTCGTGACGCAGGGCGATTGTGTGGCGTGTATTGCCCACGATGTCGATCTTCACCAGTTGCGTCGTTGAATCGCCACCGGAACTGTTCTAAGTTGGAGCCTCGTTCGAGCTGCCGCTCGGCTCGTCCATAAGCGTGCCTGTTCGACGGGGCGCGGGCCCGATCGATGCGAATCGATCTCGCGTTCAGTCGATCACAGCGCGCGGTTGACCACACGGAAATTTCGTTACGACAAAGTCCCCAGAATGCGAGGAGTCACCAGTATGACGATGTTCGTTCGACCAAGCGAAGGATCCCACCCGCGCCGGGATGCGCAAGCCGGCTCCCGACTGCACCGACGCTCGTTTTTGGCCATGGCCGGAGCGGCGACGGCGGCAACCGCTTGTGCGGCTCCGCTGTTCGCTCGGGACTACGGACCGAATGCGCCGCCCGTCCGCTATCCTGACCCCGATATTGTCGCGCTTGATAAGCGATTCAACAAATACAAGCTGGGCAATACGCCGATCCAGCGCTTGCACACGGGTACGCTGTGGGCGGAGGGGCCCGCGTGGAATGCCGTGGGGCGTTACCTGCTTTGGAGCGACATTCCGAATAACGTCCAGTTGCGCTGGCTGGAAGAAGACGGACACGTCAGCACGTTCCGGAATCCGGCGGGGAACAGCAATGGCAATACCTTCGACTACGAGGGCCGGCAGATCGCGTGCGAACACGGCAATCGCCGAGTCGTGCGATACAACCACAACGGAAAGATCGATGTGATCGCCGACAAGTTTCAAGGGAAGGAATTGAACGCGCCCAACGATGCCGTGGTTCATCCCAATGACGGCGCGATTTGGTTCACCGATCCCGGGTACGGAAGTTTGATGAATTACGAGGGCAACAAAGGCACGCTGCAACTGAAGGAAGCGATCTACCGCGTCGACGTCAAGACCGGCAAGATCGACATGGTCGCAGACGAAATCTTTAAGCCCAACGGACTCTGCTTCTCGCCCGATTACAAGAAGCTGTATGTCGCCGATACAGGCGCGTCCCACTACGAGAACGCACCGAAGAACATCAAAGTGTGGGATGTGGTCGACGGGAAAAAGCTGGCCAACGGCCGCGAGTTTGTATCGATGGAGTATGAAGGCAAAGCGGGATTTGCGGACGGCATCCGCGCCGATATCGATGGCAACGTCTGGGCCAGCGCCGGTTGGGTTGGCGACGGCTATGACGGAGTGCACATTTTTGCTCCCGATGGAGCCCGCATCGGACTCATCCGCCTGCCGGAGATCTGCTCGAATGTCTGCTTCGGCGGCACCAAACGCAATCGCCTGTTCATGACCGGCAGCCAATCGCTGTACTCGGTCTATGTCGAGACCCATGGTGCGCATATCACCTGATGCCGGGCATCATGCGAGCAGCGGTGCCAGAAGCCGTGTGGGGATCGGGGCGGTGCGTAGCGAACCGCCCCGTCGATCCTGTTTTCAGCGAGGGACTCGGCCGGTGATGGGGTAGGCCGAGTCCTGAAAGCCGTGTCCGCTGTGTTCGCCGGGCGGGACGAGCGAATCGACAAACGCTTCGTCGTCCGGGTTGATCACCACGTTCAGGGCAGCGTAATTGTCTTCGAACTGCTCCATCGTCCGCGGTCCCAGGATCACGGACGTGATGTTCTGATTGGCGAGGCACCAGGCGAGCGAGTATTGGGAGCAGCTCACTCCGCGGGCGGCGGCGCGACCTGCGATGGCCTGAGCGATCTCGAGGCTTGCGGGACGCCATTCGGCTTGCTTCATGCGAACGTCGCTCCGCGACATCCGACTGCCGGTCGGAAGGGCTTCGCCCGTTCCGTATTTTCCGGTCAGGATGCCGCGAGCCAGCGGGCTGTAGCTGACGACTCCCAGTCCCTGCGCACGGCACATCGGCAGCATTTCGACTTCGACATCGCGATTCACGATGTTGTAGAGCGGTTGCACGCAAATGAGGCGATTCAGGCCCCCTTGCCGGCTGATACCCAGCGCATCCATCACTTGCCAAGCGCGGAAATTCGAACACGCGAGGTAATGCACCTTGCCGGCGTGGACCATATCGTCCAGGGTGCGAACGGTCTCTTCCATGGGCGTGTCGTCATCGGGTGCGTGGACGTAGTAAAGGTCAATGCAATCGGTTCCCAGCCGGCGCAAACTTGCGTCGAGCTCGCGCATCAAATGCAAGCGACTGGCGCCCTTGTCGTTGGGCCCGTCCCCCATTTTCTGACGCCCCTTGGTCGCCAGCACGACGCGATCACGCCGATCGGCGATCGCTTTACCGACTACCACTTCCGATTGACCCAGCGAATACATGTTGGCGGTGTCGATGAAATTAATGCCGCCATCGATGGCGCGGTGCATAATACGGATCGAATCCGACTCGCTCGTCGGTCCCCCGAACATCATGGTCCCCAGGCAGAGTGGCGAGACTTTGACTCCGCTGCGTCCAAGGGTGCGGTATTCCATGTTCGTGTTTCCTAGTAGGCAAGGGGAAGGATGCGAAAGGAGTTTCCGGACGCGTAATAGGTCGTTACCGCGTCGCGTCACGCATCCGCGACTCGATCAGCTTGGCGATTTCGCCACGACACGGTGGAAGTGTAATTGCACTTCGCGACTCACCACGCGACGAACGCCTTCGACCAGGCATCGGGGTTCGTTGTCGACCTGCCCGAGCTGAATCACGTCGTCGAGTCGCGTTCCGGGAGGCACGGTAAAGGTGGATTGATAGATGATCTGGTT
>JBJOLO010000174.1:0-9125 GCA_046045565.1 Planctomycetota bacterium
TCAACCATGCTCCCTTCAACCATGCCATATTCGATCTGACCGAATGAGAACGCTCTGAATCAGATCTTTCCGAATGAAAATGCATGGACGCAGCGCACGTGCTTCATGTCCGAAATCACACGGCATCCCACTTCGTTCCCACTTTATTCGCATCGCCAGCGTGCACCACTATGGCTGCTGCTGGTGGCGGTCGCGATCGGATTTTTCTATGCCGCCTGGACCGTTCCGGAGCGACAAGTCGCGTACTTTCTCCTGGCACCACTTGGCACTGTGATGATAATCCTGGCTGCGGCTTTTCAGCATCTGCTGGTTGAAGATCAGGGCGATCAACTCCTGATCGGATTTGGACCGCTGCCGCTTTTTCGTACGCGGGTCCGATACGACCAAATCACGCACGTGGAGGTCGGCACGACCACCTGGCTCGAAGGCTGGGGGATCCACATTAGCCCTCGTGGCGGCTGGGTCTGGAATCTGTGGGGCTGGAACTGTGTGGTCATCCGCGGTCCGAAGCGGACGCTGCGTGTCGGGACGGACGACGCCGAGGCCCTGTCAAAGTTTCTCCAGTCGCGCCTGCTGGAAGTTCCCGAACGGACATAAAAATCGACAGCGTCACTCCACTCGCAAACAGGCCGCCCGACTTTCTCGGAGCTGCCTTCTCGAAACTGCATGGCAAGGCCTGGAAAAACGACTCCGAAACCAATCCCCATGCCTCGCACGAACGCCGTGCTTGGCCGTTGCGTAGCCCTGAAAACTGGCGTTTAATACTGGTTCGGGTTGCGAGGAATTCTTGACGTCTTCGCGCCCTTCCGTTGTCTGTCCAGTTCTTGCGGAGTGATTCCAGCGAAAGGTTGAGTGATGAGCAACAAGAAGGTCAATGTCGCCATGATTGGGCTCGGGTTCGGCGCCGAGTTCATTCCGATTTATCAGAAGCATCCCCATGCCAACGTGTATGCGATTTGCCAGCGCAACGCCGAAAAGATGAACAAGATCGGCGACCATTTTCAAATCGAGAAGCGATTCACCAGTTTTCAAGACGTCCTGAAGGATCCCAACGTCGACTTCGTGCATATCAACTCACCCATTCCCGACCACGCCTGGATGTCGATGGAAGCGCTCAAGGCCGGAAAGCACGTGATGTGCACCGTGCCGATGGCCACGACCATCGAGGAATGCCGACAGATTTGCGAGCTCGTAAAGAAGACCGGCCTCAAATACATGATGGCCGAAACCGTGGTGTACTCTCGCGAATTCCTGTACATCAAAGACCTTTATCAGAAGGGCGAACTGGGCAAATTGCAGTACATGGCGGCATCGCATCCTCAAGACATGGATGGATGGCCCGATTATTGGGAACGGATGATTCCGATGCACTACGCCACGCACGTTGTCAGTCCGTGCTTGGGCTTGGTCAATGGTCGGGCGGAGTATGTCAGTTGCTTCGGATCGGGAACGGTCCGCGAAGACATTCAGAAGAAGTCCGGAAACAAGTTCGCCGTCGAATCGTGCCACATCAAAATTCAGGACTCCGATGTGGCCTGCCACATCTGGCGGTTCTTGTATGACACGGCACGTCAGTACCGCGAGAGCTTCGATGTGTACGGGACGAAGAAGAGCTTCGAATGGACGCTGGTCGAAGGCGAAGAGCACGTGATGCACACGGCCAAGAAGCCGGAACCCGAGATCGCGTCGCGCGTGTCGATTCCCGATTTCGCTTATCTGCTACCGGAACCGATTCGCCAGTTTACGACTTCGATCCAGGACGCCGATCACCTGTCCTTCATTCAGGGCGGCGGTCACGGCGGTTCGCATCCGCACTTGGCGAACGAATTCATCAACGCCTTGTTGCAGAATCGCGATCCGTGGCCCAACGCCGTGCAGTCGGCCAATTGGACCTGCGTCGGGATCTGTGCGCACGAGTCGGCACTGAAGGGCGGCGAACTCGTCCGATTGCCCGATTTCACGCTCGCCTAACGATTCCGTGCAGAGCCTGACCACCGGCTTGGCAGGGCGTTCCAACAACGGCGAATTCACCACGTCGTCGTCACGCAAACGTGACGACGACGCGAACCGTTGGCCCTGAGATCTGCACGGCAAGCCAGGGCTCTGAATGTCGGTCCGCACATTGTCGTGTTGCTAATTATGCTTTCGTAGGAGTGAAGAAGACGATGTTTCGACGAACCACGTGGCTGTTGCTTCTGGCCGTTTCCACCCTAAGCGCCCCTGCATGGGCCGCCGACGCGGACACGCCGTTGCGTCTGTTGTTCCTCGGCGATCGCGGTCATCATCAACCCCGAGCCCGGTTCGAACAACTCGCGCCCGTGCTTGCTCCGCGGGGAATCGAGCTGACCTACACGGAGGATGTGCGGAATCTCGATGGCAAGCGACTCGAGTCCTACGACGGCTTGATCGTCTACGCCAACATCGATGAACTCGCTCCCGATCAGGAAGCAGCCTTACTGAAGTTTGTCGCCGATGGCAAAGGTTTTATCCCTTTGCACTGCGCTTCGTTCTGTTTTCGCAACTCGGAAAAGTATGTGGAATTGGTCGGCGCACAGTTTCAACGCCATGGGACAGGTACGTTTCGCACCACCTTCACGGAAGCGGCTGCTGAGCATCCGATTACACGCGGCTTCCGCGGCTTTGAAAGCTGGGACGAAACCTATGTGCATTCGCGACACAACGAACGCGATCGTACCGTTTTGGAAATCCGCGTCGACGAATCAGACCGTGAACCGTGGACCTGGGTGCGAACTCACGGCAAAGGACGCGTGTTTTACACCGCTTGGGGACACGACGAGCGAACCTGGGGGCACACCGGGTTCCATAATCTCGTGGAACGCGGTATCCGCTGGGCTTGCGGCAAGGATGTCAGCGTGGTGCCGCCCTATGCCGACCGTCCTGAGATGACGCCTTTGCGTCGCGATGTGGAACCGTTCGAGTTCATCGACGGTCGATTGCCGTTTTATCCGCCTGGCAAGCAATGGGGTACGACGAACGAGCCGATTGCCACGGTGCAAAAACCCCTGTCGGCACCCGAATCGATCAAGCACTTCGTGACGCCCGTTGGCTTTCGCGTCCAGCTATTCGCCGACGAACCGCAAATCGGCAAGCCGCTCTGCATGACCTGGGACGAGCGCGGCCGTTTGTGGCTCGGCGAATCGATCGACTACCCCAACGACATTCAGGCACCTGGAAAAGGCCACGATCGGATTCGCATCTGCGAAGATACCGATCACGACGGAGTCGCTGACAAATTCACGGTGTTTGCTGAAGGCCTGAGCATCCCGACGGCCATGACTTGCTATCGCGGTGGTGTCATCGTCCAGAACGGTGATCAAACCCTGTACTTGAAAGACACCGATGGCGACGATCGTGCCGACGTTCGCACCGTGCTGATCTCGAATTGGGCGGTTGGCGACACCCACGGCGGCGTCAGCAATTTCCAGTATGGATTCGACAACTGGATCTGGGCGATGCAAGGCTACAATCTGTCGGAGCCGGTCATCGACGGAAAGAAGCAGCAAAGCTTTCGCATGGGGTTCTTCCGCTTTCGGCTCGATCAAAGTGATCCGCCCAAGGTCACAGAAATCGAATTCCTGCGTTCAACGAACAACAACACGTGGGGCTTGGGTATCAGCGAAGAAGGGTTGATTTTCGGATCGACGGCGAACGGCAATCCCAGCGAATACATGCCCATCCCGAACCGCTACTACGAACGCGTCAAAGGTTGGTCGGCCGAAGTGCTCAAGGGAATCGCCGAGAGCAATCGTTTTGAACCGATCACAGAAAACGTCCGACAGGTCGATCACCACGGTGGATTCACGGCTGCCGCCGGACATGCACTCTACACCGCGCGATCGTGGCCGCAGGAGTACTGGAATCGCACGGCGTTCGTAACCGAACCGACGGGGCATCTGATTGCCACCTTTGTGATCTCCCCTCGTGGTTCCGGATTCCGCTCAAAGAACTCCTGGAACATTCTGGCCAGCGATGACCAGTGGTCGGCACCGATCATGGCTGAAATCGGCCCGGACGGACAATTGTGGGTCGTCGATTGGTACAACCTCATTGTTCAACACAATCCGACGCCCGCCGGATTCAAAACCGGAAAAGGAAACGCGTACGAAATCGATCTGCGTGACAAGAAACACGGCCGGATCTATCGCGTCGTCTACAGCGACGGGAAGCAGCCAGATTCCAAGGCCGGTTCGACGTTGACGCTCGCCAAGGTGTCCAACTCGGAACTGGTCGCAGCGCTTCGGAATGACAATTTGCTGTGGCGTAAACAGGCACAACGGCTGCTAGTCGAGCGAAATGCCAAGGATGCCATCCCGGCGTTGTTGGAATTGGTTCGCGATCAGTCGGTGGACGCGATCGGACTCAACCCCGCTGCGATTCATGCAATCTGGACGCTGCACGGCCTCGGAGCTCTCGAGAAGGACAATGGTCCGGCGACGGAAGCGGTTCGCAAAGCGCTGGCTCATCCGTCAGCAGGCGTGCGACGCAATGCGGTGACCGCGTTGCCGCGAACAGAATCGAGTGCCAACGAGATCCTGACCGCAAAGCTATTATCCGATCGCGAGCCCCAAGTTCGACTGGCGGCGATGTTGGCCTTGTCGGAAATGCCGTCTTCCGCACCGACAGCGAAGCAACTTCATGCGGCTGCGGCACAAACGAATGACCCGTGGTTGCTGGACGGTGCGATCAGCGCCGCGGCAACCCATGCCAGTGCTTTTCTGCAAGCTGCGCTGGCCGACCGTGAACCGCCCAATCCCTCCACCGTACGAATCCTTACCGTCGTCTCGGAGCACTGGGCGCGATCCAACCCGAACGAGGCGGTGTTACCGCTACTTGCCGCGATGCGAAATGCAAATTTCGCAACCGTTCAGCCGATCCTGGCTGGCATCGAGAAAGGTTGGCCGAAGGACAGCCAAGTCAAGCTGGCGGACAAGGACGAAGAGACGATCGGGCAATTACTGGATACGTTGCCCCCGACGGGGAAAGCGGCCCTGATCACGCTGGCTCAACGTCTGGGAGCCAAGTCGATTCAAAAGCGATTAGAGGAGATCTCGAAGGCGCTGCTCGCATCGGCGCAAGACGAGAAAGCGGCGGATGCCGAGCGGCTCGCGGCTATCGTGCAGTTTGTGGATCTGCGCCGTGGCGATGCTGCCGCTGCGAAAACGGTATTGGAGATGATCACGGCCAAGACGACACCGGAATTCTCGCAGGGATTGCTCGATGCCGTGGCGCGAAGCGAAGCCAAGGGCACTGCCGCAGCGCTGGTCGATCGCATTCCGCAACTCACGCCGGCTGCCAAAGCAACCGCTCTTCGCGTGCTACTCAGCCGATCCGAATGGACCACGGCACTGCTCGATGCTGTCGACGGCGGCTCGGTGCAACTGAACGATTTGAGTCTCGATCAGAAGCAGGCGCTGGCCGCTCATCCGACCCGCGAAATCGCGACACGGGCGAAAGCGGCGATGGCCCGGGGCGGAGGACTCCCCAACCCCGATCGACAGAAAGTGCTCGATGAACTCGAGCCGCTCACCAAGAAAACGGGCGATGTGGCACTCGGAAAGGAAGTCTTCAAGAAGCAGTGTTCCAAGTGTCACATGCACAGCGGGGAAGGAGCCAAGATCGGTCCCGACCTGACGGGAATGGCAGTGCACCCGAAACATGAGTTGCTGATCCACCTGATCGATCCAAGCCGCAGCGTGGAAGGGAATTTCCGCGTCTACACCGTGTCGCTCGCCGACGGTCGAGTCATCAACGGGTTGCTGGCCTCGGAGAGCAAGACCGCGATCGAATTGATCGACGCGGAAGCAAAGCGTCACGCAGTGCAACGCGATGAGATCGACGAACTGAAGGCGTCGACCAAGTCGTTGATGCCCGAGGGATTCGAGAAGCAGGTTTCCGCCGATGAATTGACAAACCTGCTGGAGTTCCTCACGCATCGCGGCAAATTCCTGCCTTTGCCACTCGACAAAGTAGCCACGATCGTCACCACCAAAGGCATGTTCTTCAACGACGACGGGGATGCGGAACGACTGATCTTCCCCGATTGGTCGCCAAAAACGATTGATGGTGTGCCCTTCGTATTGGTCGATCCGACTCAGGACCGCGTTGCGAACGCCGTGATGCTCTACGGACCGAACGGCATCAAAGCGCCCAAGATGCCCAAGTCCGTGACGATGCCATGCAATGCGCCGGCCAAGGCGGTGCACTTGCTTAGCGGCGTCAGCGGATGGGGATTCCCGGCGGAAGCGAAGGGGACGGTATCGATGATCGTCCGGTTGAAATATGCCGACGGCAAGACCGAAGATCATCCGTTGCTGAACGGGGAACACTTTGCCGACTACATTCGTCGTGTTGATGTTCCCGGCTCCAAGTTCGCCTTTCCGCTGCGTGGTCAGCAGATCCGCTACTTGGCAGTCTATCCGCAGCGACAGGACAAAATCGAGTCGATTGAATTGGTGAAGGGACCGGATCGCACCGCACCGGTGGTGATGGCCGTGACGGTCGAGTCGCCCTAATATGCAGCCGACTTCACGGAAGTGCGCGACAAGGTGAACGCAACGCGAGATCCTAGTGGCTCGTTCGGAACCCCGAGGATCTCGAAGAGCGCAAAGCAAAGGAAAACAGCGGAAGTACGACGCGCGTCGTACATCATGTGCGTGAACGCCGCCGCGCGGGCCCATGGCGTCTTGGCTCCGGTGCGTCGGCGTTGGGCGACAAACGCGTAAACCCATGGGACGCCGGTCACGCCCGGCTTGACACACCCTGCCAAGGTTCGCGCGACGCAGGGCGTGACGTTTGGTGTATCGAGCCGATCACGCGTTGGCGAGTGGCGCGATCAATCCTGCGATCCAGCAGGCGTAAGAGACTGGCGCCGTAAGCAGCAGCGAGTCGAGCATATCCAGGACTCCGCCAAGACCTGGCAGCCAACTGCTCGAATCTTTGCGTCGGCCATCGCGCTTGATGAGCGATTCCGCGAGATCGCCAACCATTCCCACGGCGGCGAGGACGGTCCCGTACGCAATCCAGCGCCAAGCCGCCTGCGGGGCGAATACCTCGGGGAACCATCGCGGCGCGAGGATGTTGAGCACCAGCCAGGCGGTCGCAACGGACGCAAGTACTCCGCCAAACGCACCCTCGATTGTCTTCTTGGGACTCAGCAGCTTTGCCATCGGGTGGCGACCGAAAAGACGTCCAAAAGCATAGGCACCGGTGTCGGACATTTTCACGATGGCAATAGTCGAAATCAGCGCCATCATGCCGGCGGTGTTGCTATGAAACAAACGCAGGGCGACCAGAAACCCGGACAAGACGCCCACGTAGACCATGATCAACATTCCCATGGCGACGCGTACAACCACATCGCCCGGTTCCCGGTAGCGGAGCATTTCACCCAGGAACGCCAGACCGATACCGAAGGTGATGGCGAGCATCGGCCAGCCCAACTTCCCAAGTGGGCAGTCGACGGGATACTGTTTCCATGCGATCGGAGCGCACCACGCGGCGACAATACACAGCGTGCCCACATAGGTCGTCCAGGTGATGGGCGTGGTGCGGGGGGCACCGGATAAGCCGGAGAACAGGTCGAGCATTTCGCGGACGGCCAGGGCGGCGAATCCGAACACCAGGGGGCCGAGCCACACGCCGGGGCGATCTACGCCGAGCATCCGATAGTCGCTGATCATCAATCCGATCAAGATGCTCAGCACGATAAACGAAGAAACCAATCGCCAACGCAGCACGTGAATTCCCTTTTGCGGTTTAGCGCAGCACAGCCGATTCCTGGCTCAGTCCGCCGAATTTTCTGTCTCGCGACGCATAACTGCGAATCGCCGCATGCAGATCGTCCTCGTCAAACTCCGGCCAGCAACGATCGGTCACCCATAACTCGGCGTAGCTGATTTGCCAAAGAAGAAAATTGCTGATCCGCATTTCGCTCGCTGTTCGTATCAGCAGGTCGGGATCGGGCATGCCGGCGGTGAACAAGTGATCTGAAACGGTTTGCTCGTTGATCTCCTCGATCGCCTTCGTCCCCGCGACGACCTCGGCGGCGATCCGGCGCACCGCATCGACGATCTCCGCGCGACCGCCGTAATTGATCGCCAGGCACAAACGGGTGCCCGTGTTCTTCGCACTCATCGCAATCGTTTTATCCATCTCGCGAATCGCGCTTTCACTCACGCCGTCCCGGTGACCGATGGTGCGCACCGAGATGTTTTGCGCCATGATCGTGGAACGCTCCTCGATCATGTACTGTTCGAGCAGGTGCATGAGGAAGTCGAGTTCGACTTGGGGACGTTTCCAGTTTTCACTGGAAAGGCAGTAGAGGGTCAACTGCTGGATGCCGATCCGGGCGCACTCTTCGACCGTCCGCCGCACACTGGCCACACCGCGCCGATGGCCCTCGATGCGCGGCAGGTTCTGACGGCGGGCCCAACGGCCGTTGCCGTCCATAATAATTGCGATGTGCCGCGGACGTCGCTCTGCAGGGATGTCGTCAAGCGAACGAGTCATGCGTGTTACTCGGCGATCGAGAAAACCTGCTCGATTTCATCACGATGGATTCATGATCGTCTGTTCGCGGCCCGGTCCGACGGAGATCACTTCGATCGGTCGTCCGATCAGTTCTGCGACGCGGTCAAGGTAGCGTCGCGCACCGGCGGGGAAATCCTGCAAGCGACGCAGTTCGGACACGTCTTTCTGCCATCCGGGCAGCGTTTCGTAGATCGGTTTCACCACCCGTAAATCATCCACATGGCTCGGGAACGTGGTTATCCGCTCGCCGTGAAAGTCGTAGGCCACACAAATGCGGATTTCAGGCAGGTGACTGAGTACATCCATCATCATCAGCGAGATGGCATCGATGCCGCTCAATCGAGCCGTGTAGCGTACGGCCACCGCATCGAACCAACCGCAACGACGAGGACGACCGGTCGTCGTACCATATTCGCGGCCAAGCTCCCGGATGCGCTGACCGGTTTCGTCCATCAGTTCCGTGGGAAAGGGCCCGCCGCCTACGCGGGTCGTGTAGGCCTTCGCGACTCCGATCACTTTCGAAATCCAACGACCGGGCACTCCCGACCCTGACGAGACACCAACTCCCGATGCAT
>JBJOLO010000204.1:0-8195 GCA_046045565.1 Planctomycetota bacterium
GAAGCGAGTCAAGCACAGAAAAAACCAAAGAGGACGTATAAAAGGTAACGCCACTCGCGGAAATCGCGTGGTGTACGGCGACTACGGTTTGCAAGCGGTCGAAGGCGGTTGGGTCAAGGCCACGACGATCGAGGCAGGACGTATCGCTGCGCAGCAGTACATCCGCGGCGAAGGGCGTTTGTTTGTGCGGATGTTTCCGCACAAGTCGGTTACCGCGCGACCATTGGAAACTCGTATGGGTAAGGGTAAAGGTGAGCCCGCTCATTGGGTGGCCGTGGTGAAGCCCGGGTCGGTGTTGTACGAGTTGAGCGGCGTGACGGAAGATCAGGCCAAGATGTGTATGGCCCGGTTGGCGCACAAGATGCCCCTTCGCGTCCGGTTCGTGCGGCGTCGGTCGGCGTGATCGATCCCCGTCGGATTCGTCTGGAAATGCGGCGAAGCGAAGCGGGAAGAGAAAAGAATTTGGGTCTGCTTGGTAGGGTTTGAGGAGTGGTGTGATGAAGGTCGCGGAACTGCGAGATATGAGTGACGAACAACTGGGCGCGACGCTCAAGGACGCGACCGAGTCGCTGTTTCGGTTGAGGATTCAATCCCAGACGGAGCGGTTGAATGCACCGAGCGAAATCCGGCGGAACCGGAAGCTGATTGCCCAGATTCGAACGGTGCAGCGGGAGCGGGAATTGAGGGCCGCTGCGAAGTAGGCCGTTGGATAAAGAACAAGCGTACGGCCTCGCAAGCCGGCCAGGTAGATGCAGGAAGCACATGAACATCGGCCGGTCCAAAAGTACAGGCCGTTGCAAAAGTATGATGGTGCCAGAGCGACTGGCTGTGAGCTGATCGGAAGCGAATACGAATTCGGAAGGTAACGAGCAAACTTAAAGGTTGCCATTCAATAGAGTCAGGGTGCGGGTTATGCCAAAGCGGGTAGTGGTTGGTGTGGTAAAGAGCGATAAGTCGTCGAAGACGCGGCGGGTGGAGATTCCACAGCTCGTCACGCATCCGAAATACGGAAAGATCATCCGACGACGAACCGTTTGCTACGTGCACGATGAAGACAACGTGTCGGCCACGGGCGACACGGTGGAGATCGTCGAGTGCCGACCGATGTCGCGAACCAAGCGATGGCAGCTGGTGCGAGTCGTTGCCAAGTCGCGGGCGGTTGACCTCGCTGCCATGAAGGCGGCTCGCACGGCCGATGCTGGTGAGTAGAGCGAGTCAGGAATCGAGGTGTTGAGACGGGCGGGTTTGAACGAGCGAATTTGGACCGGCGGGAGCCGGTGAGGATACTGCAGCGATGATCCAGCAAGAGACAAGACTAACGGTTGCCGACAACACGGGCGCCAAAGAAGTGATGTGCATCAAAGTGCTAGGCGGATCAAAGCGACGATACGCCGGGTTGGGTGACATCATCGTGTGCAGCGTGAAGAGTGTTGTGGCCGGCGGTGATATCAAGAAGAAGGCCGTGGTGAAGGCGGTGGTGGTTCGCTGCAAGCAGCCGACCCGTCGTGAAGACGGCAGTTACATCAAATTTGACAGTAACGCGGTGGTGTTGATCGACAACGACAACAATCCGCGAGGGACACGTATTTTTGGCGCCGTAGCTCGAGAGTTGCGCGATCGCAACTTCATGAAGATTGTGAGCTTGGCGAGCGAGGTGGTCTGATGCACATCAAGGCAAATGACATTGTGGAAGTTTTGGCCGGCAAAGACCGTGGCCAGAAGGGCAAAGTGCTGGGCGTCGATCGCACGGCAGGCAAGGTGATTGTGGAAGGCGTCAATCGCGTTTACAAGCACGTTCGCCGCAGCCAGAAGAATCCCCAAGGCGGCCGACTCTCGAAAGAAATGCCCATCCCGCTGTCCAACGTGCAGCTTGTCTGTACGAAGTGCGGCGCGGCGTCGCGGACGGGAGCTCGGTTCCTGGACGATGGCAGCAAGGAGCGATATTGCAAAAAGTGTGGTGCCGGGTTGGGTGCGCTGGCACCGTCCCGTAGCGGGAAGAAGTCGGCGGTCGCTGCAAAAGCCTAAGCGGTCCTCGAGAGTGAATCGCCAGACGCACAGGGCGGGCGACAGGATACGCCTTAAAAGCAAGTGATGAAGGCAGTGATAGAGTAAGTGATCAGGCTTCCATGATTGGCCTGTATAGCCAGGCCATAAAGCAGTTGAGAAAGATCGAGAGCCATGAAACCCCGATTGCAAGAGCGATACGAGAAAGAAATCCGAGACGCCTTGGGCAAGAAATTGGGCCGGGCGAATCCCAATCAGATCCCGCGACTGAAGAAAATTGTCGTCAACATGGGCGTCGGTGCCGCAACGCAGGACAAGAAGTACTTGGAGACTTCGGTCGAGGCGATGGGGTTGATCACGGGCCAGAAGCCGATCGTGACGGTGGCGCGAAAGGCAATCGCCGGATTCAAGCTCCGTGAAGGGGTACAGATCGGCTGCAAGGTGACCTTGCGACGGCAGCGGATGTACGAGTTCCTTGATCGCTTGATCTCGTTGGCGTTGCCGCGAGTTCGCGACTTCCGGGGTGTTAGTCGCAAGGCGTTCGACGGGAACGGGAACTACAGCCTTGGTTTGGCCGAGCAGCTGGTGTTTCCTGAATTGAATCCCGACAAGTTTACTCGCGTGCAGGGAATGAACATTTGCTTCGTGACCACTGCGGAAACGGACGACGAAGGGCGTGAGTTGTTGCAGCAGCTGGGCATTCCGTTCCAGTCGGACGACAAGTCGAAAGACGCGGCGTAGCCCATCGCACGATCACGATCAGGCAAGCAAGAGCAAGCGAACAAGATCAACGAGTCAGAGCAAACGAGTCAAAAGAAAGCCGTCTCGGATAGCAATACAGTTCTGATAAGCAATGCAGTAAGGATCCTTGGTTGTGGCAAGCAAATCGAAACGAGCCAAAGCGACGCGGACGCCCAAGTTCTCCACGAGACTGCGACGACGATGTCGTCAATGCGGTCGTCCGCGGTCGGTGTATCGGAAGTTCGGAATCTGCCGCATTTGTTTCCGAAAGCTGGCGGATCAGGGCTTGATTCCCGGCGTGCGGAAGGCGAGTTGGTAAGTTCAGGACGTTGGCGGGAGTGTGGACGAGAACAGATGACGATGGTCGCGTGGTTGAAGTGCCATGGTCCTGTTCAAAGAGTGCGGGTTCAGAAGTACGAGCCCGGAAGTGCGAGCATGAGTTTGCGAGCCGTGAATTAGGTGATCGCTGGTTGAGGCGGGAATCCAAAGCCCGACCGGATTAGGCCGAATTGACGAGCTCGAATTTACAAGATCGATAAGGCAAGAGGAAAAGAACCAATCATGTTGACCGACCCCATCGCCGACATGTTGACGCGAATTCGCAACGCGGTGGCCATTGAGCGTCCGCACGTTGACGTGCCGCTTTCAAAAGTGAAGCGCGGCTTGGCCGACGTGCTGAAGCGAGAAGGCTACATCTGGGATTGGAAGGAAGTGCCGGAGGCTCCTGTGACGCAATTGCGGCTGGAGTTGAAGTACGGTCCCAGCGGTGAGCGGCTGATTCAGCGTATTCGTCGCGTGAGTTGCCCGGGACGCCGTGTTTATCGGCAGTGCAAGGAATTGCGGCCGGTGCTCAATGGGCTGGGGATCGTAATTCTGAGTACGAGTCGGGGTGTGATCAGTGATCGCGAAGCCCGGCAGCGAAATCTGGGTGGCGAAGTGCTGTGTGAAGTCTGGTAAGCACGCAAGTAGATGCAGGAATTCGACGTATGTCGCGCATTGGAAAGAAACCGGTAGCCGTTGTGGACGGCGTAAAAGTGGCGATTCAGGGGCGGATCATCTCCGTCGAGGGGCCTCAGGGGAAGTTGTCCTGGGAGCACCGGCCTGAAGTCAGCGTGGCTTACGATGATAAGTCGCGTCTCATCAACGTGAATCGTGGCGGTGACGACCGTATGTCGCGTGCGTTGCACGGACTGACCCGGGCTCTCATTCAAAACATGATCGAGGGCGTCAAGAAGGGTTATGAGAAGCGTCTTGAGGTGATCGGCGTCGGTTACGTCGTGTCCCTACAAGGGAAGGTGCTCGCGCTCCGTGTTGGTTACGCCAACGAAGTCAAGAAGCCGATTCCCGAAGGGCTGAAGGTGACCTGCCCGGATCAGACGCACGTCGTGATCCAAGGCTGCGACAAGCAATTGGTAGGACAATTTGCGGCGGAGATTCGTGCGGTGCGTAAGCCGGAACCATATAAGGGCAAGGGCGTGCGTTACCAGGGTGAGCATGTCAAGATCAAGCCGGGTAAGGCAGCTCAGTAAGAGCGAGCTGAACTGAACGCGGAATGCTTAAGGATCGGGGGCGTACGCTTCGAATCCGGTTAGGAAATAAGCAGAGAGTTGGGGAGAACGAGCTGTGACCTTTCGAAAAGTTTTGGGCGCGCGACGCATCCGACGGTCGTACCGGGTTCGCAATAAACTGCGTTTGGTAGGTACGAAGCCGAGGTTGTGCATTTTTCGCAGCAACAAGCATATCGCTTGCCAGGTGATCGATGATCAGCAGGGGAAAACGCTGGCCGCCGCGAGCACGCGCGACGCCGACCTGCGAGGCAAGTTCAAGATTGGCAGCAACAAAGAAGCGGCTGCAGCGATCGGGAAGCTGATAGCCGAACGTGCGAAAGCGGCCGGGGTCGAGGAAGTCTGTTTCGACCGCGGACACTTTCGTTACCATGGGCGCGTTGCCGCGCTGGCTGATGCGGCTCGCGAGGCAGGGTTGAAGCTGTAGCAGTCGCGGAGTTGGGATTCGGGATCGAAGTGGGACGCGGCAATTGTTATTCCTGGAAGACGTGACCTTCGGGATCGGTTGAGTTCGGGAATCTATTGTCCTTGGGAATCATGAGGGAGAAACCAGATCGTGTCGACTGATAGCAATCGAGGCGATTTCATCGAACGGGTTGTGAAGATCAAGCGTTGTGCCGCTGTAGTGAAAGGCGGACGTCGCTTCAGCTTTGCTGCCATGGTGGTGGTGGGCGATGGGCGCGGCAAAGTTGGCTGGGGCTACGGCAAAGCCAACGAAGTTCCCCCAAGCGTCGAGAAAGCTGCCAAGCAGGGCGACCGTCGAAAGATATCGGTGCCGATCGAGCATGAAACCATCCCTCACCGCGTGTTGGGACGATGTGGCGCCGCCAAGGTGACGATGTTGCCCGCGAGCGAGGGTACGGGCATCAAAGCAGGCGCGGCAGTGCGAGCCGTTTGCGAGGCCGCAGGAATTAAGAATATTCTCACCAAAAGCCAGGGCAGTACGAATCCTGTGCTGCTGGTCAAGGCTGCGATCGACGCGCTCTCGCAGCTGCGAACCCGGCAGGATGTGGAACGACTACGAGGGGTCTCTCTGTCATGAATTTAGAAGATGTAAACAAGGGCATCGTCGGACACAAGAAGTTGATGCGTGTCGGTCGCGGCACCGGCTCCGGCAAGGGAAAGACTGCCGGACGCGGTGGCAAAGGCCAGACAGCACGCGCCGGCTACAAGGCGCTGTCGATTTTCCAAGGCGGAGCCACACCGCTGGTGCGTCGCATTCCGAAACGCGGTTTCACGAACAGCTTCGCTCTCCGCGTGGCTGCCGTGAATGTCAGCGACCTGGAAGAGCTGTTTGACGCAGGGTCCGCCGTGGGGCCCGCCGACTTTGAAGCGAAGCAACTCGTGCGATATCGCTACGACGTGGTGAAAGTGTTGGGAAATGGAAACCTCACAAAGAAGTTGAAGGTTTCCGCTCATCGCTTCAGCCAATCGGCCAAGGAAAAGATAGAGAAAGCCGGCGGTGAAGTGACGATTCTGCCGGGACGCACCCCGGTTGCGGAAAAGCGCCAGGCCGCCAAATCGAAGTAGCCTCGATTGGCGCGTGCATGCCGTCGCCGTCGTTCCGATGGGTTGCGTGAAAACTGGAAACGCACGCAGCTGCGGAAAAGTGCCTTCGAACAAGCGGTGAAACCATGGAAACGGAATCCATGGATTGCGTGAGACCAACGCTCGGGGCGTGATGGGAATCAGTACGATCGCGAAGTGTCATCGCTTCTGGCGAGCCGGAGCTTGGATAGCGTCCTGATCACGGGGTGAGATCATGTTGGAAAAACTGCGAGTCGTCTTCACGATTCCGGAACTGCGGAAGAAGATCCTGCTGACGCTGTTGTTGTTGGCCATTTATCGCATCGGGTACTGGATCCCGCTGCCGATGGTTGACCAGGGGAAACTCGCGAATGCGTTGGGCGAGGGAACCGCGTTCGGACAGATCGTTAAGCAGATGCAGGTATTCAGCGCGAGCAATCTCAGTCAGGCGACGATCTTCGGCCTGGGCATTATGCCCTACATCTCGGCTTCGATTATTTTGCAGCTGCTGAGCAGTGTGTGGAAACCGCTTGAGGAACTGCGAAAAGAGGGTGAAACGGGGCGAAAGAAGATCAACGAGTACACGCGTTATCTCACTGTCGCGATCTGCCTGTTTCAAAGCTGGTTCTACATCCAGACCTTGATCGGAGCGGGTGGCCCCGAGGGGATGATTGTATCTCCCGAATTCTTGAACTCGTCCGGCAAACTTGCGTTTGGTTGGACAATAACGGCCGTGATGACGATGACGTGCGGCACCATCTTCCTTATGTGGCTCGGCGAGCAGATCGATGAGTTCGGCATCGGGAACGGAATCAGCCTGCTCATCATGGCGGGTATTCTGGCGCGGATGCCGGAAGCGTTTTATCAGTTGTTGGTGGCGAAGGCAGAGTTCCGCTTGAGCGGTTTCGATCCGGGCGTGATCGGTATCGAGAAATTGATTTTGTTGGCCGTGTTGTTCTTCGCGGTGGTCCTTGGCGTGGTGTTCATCACGCAAGGTCAACGACGGATTCCGACTCAAAGCGCGAAGCATGTTCGCGGTCGGCGCGTGTTCGGCGGAAATCGCCAGTACCTGCCGCTGAAACTCAATCAGTCCGGCGTGATGCCGATCATCTTCGCCAGCAGTTTGCTCATGGTGCCTGCTCTGATCATGCAAGCCATGATCGGGATCAAGCCCGAGTGGGGTGCCACTCTGCGGCCCTACGCCGAGATGTTCAATCGCGGTACCTCTTACATCTACAACATGCTGTATATCGGGTTGATTTTCTTCTTCTGCTATTTCTGGACTGCGATCTCGTTTAATCCCAAAGAGGTTTCGGAAAACTTGAAGGACTACGGGACGTTCATTCCTGGCTACCGTCCGGGTCGGCGCACGGCCGACTACCTGGAAAAGGTCATGGTGCGAATTACCTATGTTGGCGCGGCGTTCCTGTCTTTGGTTGCGATCGTACCCACGGTGGTTTCATCGATGTTGGACGTGAGCGGTGCGATTACGAGCTTCTACGGTGGAACCAGTTTGTTGATTGCGGTGAGCGTTGCGTTCGATCTTGTGCAAAAGATTGACAACCATCTGCTAATGCGGAATTACTCCGGGTTGCTTGAGTCGTAAGCGGCGGATCGGTGTCGGCTGAACCGGCATCGGGGTGCTATTCGGGTAGGGGCTGGGCCTGAACATGTACATTGTCTTCATAGGTCCGCCTGGAGCTGGCAAGGGAACCCAATCCCGACGCCTGGTGCAATACCTCGGGATTCCGCACGTGTCGACCGGGGACATGCTTCGCCAGGCAAAATGGTCGCCGGCAGGTAAGTCAGCCGCGGGGTACATGGATCGAGGCCGCCTGGTGCCGGACGATCTGGTGCTGGATATCGTCAAGCACCGATTGACCGAGTCCGATTGCTCCGCGGGTTGCCTTTTTGACGGGTTTCCTCGCAATACCGAACAGGCCAAGGCGCTCGATCGGGAGCTTCGTCATCGGGGATCCGGCGTCGATTTGGCGTTGGAGCTGCGGGTTGCCGAGAACGAGATTTTGGGCCGGATCGAAAAACGAGCGAAGGTGGAGAGTCGAGACGACGATGAAGTCGCGACGTTACAGGAGCGACTTCGGGTGTACGCCTCCCAGACGGAACCGATCATCAAGTACTACGAAGCCGCCGGCAACTTGGCCACGGTGGATGGTTTAGGGAGCCCCGACGAAGTGTTTGAGCGGATAAGGGCGGAGGTTGACGCACGGCGTCGAATGGCTGGCTGAGTTCAAATAATCGAGTCGGGCCGTGTGCATGAGTCGGGCTACGTGAACGATTCCGACCAGGCAAGATTGCGGGTTTTCTATTCGATCTTTTTTGGCGCGTGGCCTTGCTGAC
>JBJOLO010000219.1:0-3543 GCA_046045565.1 Planctomycetota bacterium
TGCCACTGTCAGGCATGACCTGAAGGTCATGCCTGGCAGTGGCACCCGGATCAGACAGCCCTCAGATTGGGTGCCACTGCCAGGTGAGCTTGGTTTTCTGAGGCCCTCAAGCCTCAGAAAACCAGGCTCACCTGACAGTGTCAGATCACACCACAAAAGGTAAATCTGCTAAGGCACGTCCCAATCTGCATCGGGGTAAGGCTGGAACATGAATTCGAGGTCAGGTGACACCAGACGTGCTGAACTCTGATTCTGGCAAGAAAGAAGAAGAGCCAACTGCTTCGTTGTCCCTGTTCAGCAATGCCACCCCAGCCCACTGGTCTAGTTGGGGAATTGATCAGCACTTCGTGCTTCTGTGGTCCAATCTGCACTGTCAGCCATGACCTGAAGGTCTTGGCTGGTAGTGGCACCCGGATCAGACAGCCCTCAGATTGGGTGGCAACAAAGCTTCGAAGCTAGATCATGTCGTGCTTGCGTTTTTCGCGGCGTCGATTGCGTTGGCATTCGTCGCAGATGCCGCTAATGATGAAGCGGTGCCCGGTAACTCGGAAACGGTGTTCGCGGGCCACAGCGTCGCGGAGTGCCAGGAGTTCTTCGCTCTGGAACTCGAACAAGCGCTGACACTTGGTGCAGTGTAAATGGTCATGCTGCGGGTAACCGTAGTCGTGTTCGTAGACCGCGCGGCCGTCCAGAGTGAACGATCGCAACAGGCCGGCTTCGACGAACTTGTTCAGCGTCCGGTAGACGGTCGCTCGACCGATCCGACCGATCTCGCCCACCTCGCCCTTAAGCTGATCCATCAGCGTATCGGCGTCGAAATGGTCGTGCCGACTAAAGACATGTTCGATCAACAATCGCTGCGGCTTGGTCATCCGCATGCCGCGGCTCTGGAGATACTCCTCGAACCGTTGCAACGGTGACAGGGCAACTTCGACTGGATCCAGAGAAAACGACTGGCTCATGAATGAAATACTCGCTTACAGGCCGTAGACCTAGTGTAAATCAGTTATCCGTTTCCGGATAGTGGCAACGGCTGCGGAGCGATGTCCTGGCAAAACCGAGCGGGAAATCATGGCGAATCCTTGTCGCGGCAAGGCCGCACGATGTCGCGAAGGCGCATGATGAGTCGCAAGGGTCTTGGATTGCAGCCCCGAAGCGGGGCTCGATTGAGCATCGCAACTGGCCCGTCGAGCATGATGAGTCGCAGCAGACGCATCCGCGGGCCAGAGGGCAGCCCGAGCCCCGAAGTCGGCTCGGGCACTTCAGCTGGTTACTAGCCGATCTCGTCAAACATTCGGCTCAGGGCGGCGTCGAGCTTCTCGTCGGTCTCATAGGTACCGGCGGCGATCTGCTCGCGAATCTGCGCGACGCGATCCATTCGGATCCCCGAACTTTCGCGAGTCTGGCTGATCGCCTGCGCTTCCGGCGACAAAGTCAGCTCGTCGGCAGGCTGCGAACGGCTCGTGGATTGCGCCTCGCTCACTCCGGTCGCGCGATGCGGTCCGGCAAGCGGTTGAGCATTGTGCAAGTATGCGGGTCCTTGAATACGCATGGCATGATCCCCAATTGGTCTAGAGGCACGAACAGGCTCGGGTCTTCAGACTCAAGGGATCGGCAGCTGTACGTCCGGGAAGAAGGGAGAGCATGCCGGTCAGCCCAAAGCTGCCTGCGTGCGGACTCCGTGCCCTACTCCAGGACGGACCTGTTGCGAGGTCCCTCAAATCTACGTCAAAGTTGTCGTCAGCGTCGCAAGTCCGTGTCGAGTAGGTGCTGTCCGTTGCTGGGGAATTGACCAATGCGATTGCGACAGTACCCAGGTTATCGGCTCGAAACGAGCTCCGCTTCCACGAATCATTCACACGACTTTTTATATCGCTCACAGGTGTTTCCTCCACCTTTGCCGAACGTATCGTTGATGCGGATCGGCACACGCTGTGGGACTCCGTCCCCGCGTTTGAGATGACTCGTGTCGCCCTGAGAGCGACGAGAAAAGGCCACATGTTGCAACCGAGCAACATCTGACAGACTCTCCTACGCAGCCACCGCAACGAGGGTTTGCGGAATTTTCGAATCAAGCCGGTTGTGAGTCGGGAGTATAGGGAGACGGCATGCCAGCAACAAGATCAACCAGCGTTGCTAGCGGCCCCGGTTTTAGCCTCACATCCTGATTTGCATCCAACAGGACGCCTGCATCACCCTTCCGCCGCGAAAAGCATCCAAAACGAGCCTGAAACTGCGTGCAGGAAACGTTGAAATCTACGGGAAAAGCCTCGTTCACGAGCCCCGGACACGGTATAAAAACCAAACCTGCCTGATGGGATCGCATTCCAGCTACAAGTAGCTCAAACCTTGGAGAGAACGCATGAGCAATCTTCTTTTCCGTACTCTAATCGGTGGCGTGATCCTTGGAGGCAGTTGCATTGCAGTCGCCGCAGCGGCCGATGATGCGTCTCAGGAATTGTTTACGAAACTCGATCGAGATGGCGATGGCGTGCTGACCCGCGAGGAGGTCGGCGACGAGAACGCACGCATGCTTCAGCGGTTGGTACGACGCGGCGACAAGAATCAGGACGGAAAGCTCGGTCGCGACGAATTCCTGGCAGCGGTAAAAGAGACAGCCGAACAAAACGACCCGAACAATCCGCCGCGTCCGGACGCGCGACCTGACCAAAATCCCGATCGACGCCCGCCGCCGCAGCAGATCATTCGCCAGTTTGATAAAGATGGAGACGGCAAACTCTCCAAAGACGAAGTGCCCGAGCGGATGCGGGAGAACATGGAGCGGATCGACACCGATCGCGATGGCTTCGTAACCGTCGAAGAACTCCAATCTGCTTTCCGCGCAATGGCTCGAAGTCGCAATGAAGCCGGTACGCCGACCGAACGACCCGGTACGCCGACCGAACGACCCAGTACTCCGACCGAACGACCCAGTACGCCAACTCCGGGGCGCGAGCAGCTCGGCAACGATCCCGCCGCAGAAAGGCCGAACGCCGGCGCTCCCGATCGACCCGCTCCGAACGCAGCCAATCCGGAACAGGAAACGCGCGCCATCGAATCGATGTTCGACAACCGCGATGAGAATCGCGATGGAAAACTCACCGCCGACGAAATGCCCGAGGCCAACCGGGCCATGTTCGAACGCCTGCGGGCTCGATTCGGGACCGAAGGGGAATCCTCACTGACGCGCGAGCAGTTCGTGAAGGCGATGCGCGAACTCCGTCGCAGCGGGCAGGGGAACGCCGGGGCCCCACGGCCCAATCAGGCGGCTCCCAACTTCCTAATCTTCCGCGCACTCGACACGGATCGCGACGGGAAACTGTCCGCGGAAGAAATCGACAAAGCCGCCGAAGCGCTCCGCCAATTCGACGCAAACAAAGACGGATCGGTGACCCGTGACGAACTCGAAGCAAATCGGCCTCGCCAGTAGCGAATCGCCGGTTGCCACTGTCAGGCATGACCTTACAGGTCATGCCTGACAGTGCAGATTGGACCACAAAAGCACGAAGTGCTGTTCCACTCCCCAACCAGTCCAGGGGACTG
>JBJOLO010000245.1:0-6130 GCA_046045565.1 Planctomycetota bacterium
ATGAAGCGTATTTGAATTGCTACTGGAGAGCATCACGCATGATATCGCTGCTGAAAATGGTTCCACGGCTGGCACTCCGTTCGACTTCGGTTCTGACGCGTTCTCCGTTTTTGCCCGCCGCGTTTTTCTTTCTCACGGGACTGCTGACGACGGTTGTTCATGCCAGTGAAGCCGACTTGGCGATCCCCAATCTTCGTGCGGGAACGTTTGACAGCCTGGGCGGTATTTCCGCATGGAATTTGCTGCTGTACGGTGCGTTTGTGATCTGCGGAACGCTAGGGATCAGCTTGTATCTGAGAGGACAGATTCGCAAATTGCCGGCCCACAGCTCGATGCTGAACGTTGCCGAGATCATCTTTCAAACCTGCAAGACGTATCTGATTCAGCAGGGCAAATTCCTCTTGATGTTGTTCGTCCTGATTGCGGGTGCGATTGCGTACTACCTGCTGGGATTTGCTCACGCGGAAGTCCAGTTCACCGATCGGCACATCCAAGAAATGCGACTCGAAAAAGTGTCGGAGAAGCTGGTAGCCGCGTTGGAGCCGCTTTCGAAAGAGGAATCGAGTTTCAAGTCGACCGCTGACTTGCTCGCGCGATTGAAGACAGAGGCCGGAGACGAGTTGTGGGCTGCCGACAGCGACAAGGTCACGGGGATCGTCGCACCGACGGAAATCTCACCGATTCTTAAAGTTGTCTTCGTGCTGCTGTTTGCGATCGTGGGCATGGGCGGATCGTACTGGGTGGCCTACTACGGGATTCGAGTAAACACCTATGCAAACGCTCGCACCGCGTTCGCAGCGCTGCGCGGCGAACCTTGGGATGTTGTCAATATTCCGCTGCGAGCCGGCATGTCGATCGGTTTGTTCCTGATTTCGCTCGAACTGGTGATGATGGTGATCATCCTGCTGTTCGTGCCGCGACAGGTGGTCGGCATCTGCTTCCTGGGCTTCGCGATTGGTGAATCGCTCGGAGCATCGGCGTTGCGAATCGCGGGTGGAATTTTCACTAAGATTGCCGATATCGGCTCCGACTTGATGAAAATCGTATTCAACGTGAAAGAGGACGATCCACGAAACCCGGGCGTGATCGCGGATTGCACCGGTGATAACGCAGGCGATTCCGTCGGCCCGACGGCGGATGGCTTCGAAACGTACGGCGTAACGGGCGTGGCGTTGATCTCGTTTATCACGCTGGCCGTTCCCAGCATCGAAATTCAGGCGAAACTCATTGTCTGGATTTTCGCCATGCGATTCTTGATGGATTTCATGTCGGGCGTTTCCTACTTCGTCAACCAAGGGATCTCGGAAGCGAAGTACAAAGGATTGAAGGATTTCGATTTCGAGCAACCGTTAACGCGATTGATTTGGATCGCTTCGATTCTGTGCATCACCACTTCGTATGCGATGAGCTGGTTGCTGATTCGAGATCTCACGGTTGACGGTAAACTTCTGGAAGGACTTTGGTGGCAGCTTGCCAGCATCATCAGTTTTGGCACCCTGGCAGCCGTATTGATTCCTGAATTCACCAAGGTATTTACCAGCTCTCACAGCAAGCACGTGCATGAGATCGTCACTGCCAGTCGAGAAGGTGGCGCATCGCTCACGATTCTGTCCGGACTTGTCGCAGGAAATTTCAGCGCCTTCTGGAAGGGTATGTTGATCGCTGGCCTGATGGGCGGAGCCTACTTTGTCAGCGGCATGGGACTCGGCGAGGTGATGGGCCAGCACGCATCGGTTTTCGCGTTCGGCCTGGTCGCATTCGGGTTCCTTTGCATGGGCCCCGTCAATATCGCAGTCGATAGCTATGGTCCGGTGACCGACAACGCCCAATCGGTGTTTGAATTGGCGCAGACGGAACACATCCCCGGGATCCGCGAAGAGATCAAGCGCGATTTCGGGTTTGATCCGGACTTTGCGAAGGGGAAGCATTACCTCGAAGCCAACGACTCCGCGGGTAACACGTTCAAAGCAACCGCGAAGCCGGTGTTGATTGGAACTGCAGTGGTCGGTGCGACCACCATGATTTTCTCGATCATTCTTCTGCTCGAGAAAGCCAATCTGTTGGCCTTAAGCCTCACGGATGCCCCCGTGCTATTGGGATTCATCTGTGGCGGCTCCGTGATTTATTGGTTCTGCGGTGCTTCGATGCAAGCGGTTACGACTGGCGCTTACCGCGCTGTCGAGTACATCAAAAAGAACATGGATCTATCGAAGAAGGAAGCCGACCTCGAGGACTCGAAAACGGTGGTGCGAATCTGCACCGAGTACGCTCAGAGCGGCATGTGGAACATCTTCATCGCCCTGATGACGATCACGTTGGCTTTTGCATTCTTTGACCCGAATTTCTTCGTCGCTTACCTCATCTCGATCGCCGTCTTCGGCCTTTTCCAGGCAATCTACATGGCCAATGCTGGAGGTGCTTGGGACAATGCTAAAAAACTAGTCGAGGTCGACTTTAAAGAAAAAGGAACCGACGTCCACGCTGCGACCGTTGTGGGCGATACCGTAGGTGATCCGTTCAAAGACACCACGTCAGTCGCACTGAACCCGATTATCAAATTCTCGACGCTGTTCGGGTTGTTGGCCGTTGAGATCGCCCTGCAACTTCGAACAGCTGCGGGGAGCAGTGGGACCAACATTACGCCGTACATCGGCGCGGTGATGCTGGCTATCGCGCTGATCTTCGTCTGGCGCTCGTTCTACGCCATGCGGATTCCCCAAGAAGGCCTGAAAAAGAAGAAGTAGCTTCTTTTCGAGCGTGACTTAGGCCGCCCTGCAACCATGCACGGTTGCGGCCGGCAGGTAAAGAAAATAAGCGGCATAATTTGGGTGATCCGGGTCGCTTTGATGGCGATCCGGATCGAATCGCCGCATATCTTCGAGTCCGTGGGACTGGGAAAAGTATCCGTCATAGCCGCAGTCATTCAGTACGCAAAAAAGCTGCTCAAGCTGTTCGCTACCGAGTTGCGCACTTCCGGCGAGGACGATTCGGGGGCTCTTGGTAGCAAGCAACTGGCTCGCACCGCTGAGAATCCTCAGAGTCCGTTCCGAAAGGGTACCGCACAGCAGATGCACCGGGCCGGCTAGTCTCGGCAGTAAAGCCTGATCCAAAGTCTGTTCGCGACTGTCAAACTGCTCCAATCGAATGCCTCCCGCCTGGCCGGCAAACCATGGCGTTCTCGATGCTAGCTGGTTGTAAGTAACCAACGAGTAAACAACGCCCGACGGGCCGACCGCGCGAACAAGCAAGTCGTCGCTATCTGCAAGCTCGAAACCAATGTCAATCGCGATTTCGCCCGGCCGCAGGTGGCTTCGCAAGAATCGTTTCAGCGCCGGATTGCGACGTTTACGGAGGTGCAAGGAGCGAATCCACAAGCTTCGATCGTGAAGAAACTCGAGCATGCTCATATTGCGAGTCTTTCCTCTGCCGCTGTGTTTTCTTGGCTTTTGGCGTTGCTGTGCGTTTGCCGTTCTTGTGCTTTTCTCGGAGGACTCCAACCGACCGGAGTCCGTCGCAGGGGTTTCCAAGTCGTGTTGCAATTGCTATCTCTCGGAAAATGCTCACCACCTGTATCGACAACAATCGCGATTGTGATTGAATGACGAATGTGAATTCATCGTAAACGCGCAACATTGCTGCATTTTTTTCTCGCTGTGCTTCGTCCTGCCCATTTCCTGCACCGAGCGCGCTGCCCGACGCCCAGGAGTTGCCTCATGATATCTTCCGAAACGGTTGGTTCATCTTCGACTCGTCGAACCTTACTGAAGCAAGCCGCGTGCAGCACGCTCGCCATGGCCGCATCGACGACGATGTCGACCTTCGCCATGTCCGCAGATCCCGAGGCAAACAATTCACAAAGTCACGCGCAGCCCCTTAAGAATGGTCGGATCCGGCAATCGGTCATGGGGTGGTGTTTTCAACCGATGAAGGCCGAGGTGTTGGCCGAACATTGCAAAAAAATCGGACTGGTTGCGATCGAAGGGATACCGCGAGAATCGTACGCGGCCGTTCGAAAATTGGGCCTGGAGATTTCGCTGGTTAGCAGTCATGGATTTGCGGAAGGTCCTTGTGACCCGAAATTCCGTGAGCAGGCGGTCGCGAAGTTAAAAGAGGCAATTGAGGTAGCGGAGGGAGTCGGCTGCACGCGGGTAATTACATTCACCGGCATGCGATACCCGGGAATGGATCGGGATCGGTCGATCGCCGGTTGTATTGATGCCTGGAAGCAAGTCCTGCCGCTGGCCGAGCGTAAAGGGATCATGCTATGTCTCGAGCATTTGAACTCGCGAGACAACACGCATCCGATGAAGGGCCATCCCGGATATTTTGGCGACGATGTCGATTTCTGCGTCGATTTGATTCGCAAGGTAGGGTCGCCGAACTTCAAGTTGTTGTTCGACATTTACCATGTATCGATCATGAACGGAGATGTGATCCGGCGGATTCGCCAGTATCAGGAATACATCGCTCATTACCATACGGCGGGGAATCCGGGGCGAGGCGAACTGGATGATACGCAGGAAATCAACTACCCGGCGGTCATGCGAGCGATACTCGAAACAGGATACCGTGGCTACGTCGCGCAGGAGTTCTTGCCGACTTGGCAGGATCCGGTGCAATCGCTCCGGCATGCGGCAGGCGTTTGCGACGTTTAGCGTTCGCGATGAGGAGGCGGTCCGCCGCCTCGGGGCCGTCCCTTCAGGATCTTCTTTCGATCGGGGCGGTATCCGGGTCCGGCCTCATAGCGAGATTCTTTTTTCGCTTGTTTCTTCAGGCGAGCCTGGTTTTCGGCCGAGTGGACGTAATCGTGATCTTGGTTAGCGGGATGAGCCGGCTTCGGCTTTTTTCGCGATCGACTCTGGTGTCGCGAGCCTGCTAGATCGAGTTCCCGTTTTGCTGCGGGCGGCGCTGCCGATCCGCCCGCCTCCCGCTGCAAGCGATTGGCCTCTTTACGGCGTTGCAAAATCGCCTCGCGTGGCGGACGGGAGGGGATTAAGCAGTCGCAGCCGTTGCCGATCAGGTCCCGCCGATTCGTCAATTCGAGGGCGCGTCGGATTTCAAAATAGTTTTCCGGTTTGAAAAACTGCATGAGCGCCCTCTGCATTTTCCGATCGCGGAGCTGCTTCGCGATGGTCACCGGTTTTTTCGTAAACGGATCGATGCCGGTGTAGTACATCGCGGTGGCGACGTCGAACGGGGCGGGAATAAAGTCCTGCACTTGATCCGGCTTGTACCCATTTCTTTTCAGGAACACGGCGAGATCGATCATCGAATTCAAGTCGCTGCCGGGGTGACTGGCGATGAAGTACGGGACCAGATGCTGTCGTTTCCCCGCCTTGGCCGATTCTTGGGCGAAAACTTCAGCGAATTTTTCGAAGTCGTCGTTGGCCGGTTTGCGCATCAGGTTGAGCACGTTCGGATCGGTATGTTCGGGAGCGACCTTGAGCAACCCGCCGACGTGGTGTCGCGCGAGTTCCCTCATGTAGGCGGGCGAGCGTCGAGCTAAATCCATGCGAATTCCGCTGGCGACAAACACCTTCTTTACGCCCGGGACGGTACGGGCTTTTCTCATCAGTTCGATCAGTGGACCGTGGTCTGTGCCGAGCAACTTGCAAATGGTGGGATGCACGCACGACTGACGGCGGCAAACCGCCTCCACTTCCGGCTTGGTGCAACGCATCTCGTACATGTTGGCCGTCGGACCGCCAATGTCACTGATGATGCCCTTGAACTGCGGGTCGGCGGTCATGGATTCGATTTCTTCGATCACCGACTTTTGGCTTCGCGACTGAATGATCCGACCTTGGTGCGTCGTAATCGAGCAGAAGGTGCAGCCGCCGAAACAGCCCCGCATGATGGTGACAGAATCCTTGATCATCCCGAATGCGGGAATCGGCTCGCGATAGGACGGGTGCGGCTTTCGCGTGTAGGAAAGTCCGTAGATTGCGTCCATCGCCGCTTGGGAAATCGGGAAGGCGGGCGGATTCGCGACGACGGCTTGTCGACCGTGCCACTGTACGAGTCGCTTTGCATTGTAGGGGTTGGTCTCGTTGTGAATGATTCGAGTCGCCTCGGCAAATTGCAGCTTGTCGCTGCTTACCTGTTCGAAGCTGGGGAGCGTTAGCGCGTC
>JBJOLO010000348.1:0-7365 GCA_046045565.1 Planctomycetota bacterium
CGTGACGGCCGAAGCGGGATGGCGTGAGATTTGGCAGGATTTCTGGTGCAACACAAATCAGAATGCGAAATGGCCCGAGCCGTTCGCAACTCAGGATCGAGACGCCGTGCGTCGCCCGTTCGAGATCATGAAAGACAACGGCTGGCGATTCGAGCACACGCTGCCGGAAGGCCTGTTCAATCCGGAGACGCAGGAGTTGAATCGGGCAGGAGAACTGAAAGTTCGCCGCATCGCCACGTTGGCACCCTCGAACCGCCGCGCGATCTTCGTGCAGCGCGGCAAGAATGACCAGGTGACGCAGCGACGCATGACTGCCGTGCAAGACTACCTCGCCAAATTACCGGCTCGCAACGCGATCCCGTCGGTCATGCCAACCGACATTGAAGCGATCAATAGCTCAGGCGACTACTTCGACCAAATCGATCAGCGTAGCCGTGAGTCCATCCCCAACCCGGTACTACCGGTGGCAACCGCACCCGGTACCGGCGGCACGGGCGGCATGTAATCCGGAGACGCACTGGACTCCCCGACGGCCTGAACACCCACACTCCCACTTTGCCCGGCACAGACCATCATGACCCTATGCCACTCGCGCCCGCTGGCCCTTGCCGTCCTCGCCGCTTCCGCGGTGACATGGACTGGCTGCACGACTGCCAGTTGGAAACCGTCGTGGCTAGGTGGATCCTGGCTCGGTGGTCAAAGCTCTGCCGCTGCCTCGAGTAACAACGCGTTTCCGGGCAGCGCAACGAGCAGCCCGACCGGCATCGCTTCCCTGTCGGGCTCCAAGCCATTTTCCTCTTCGCCCCCGCCGGGAATGTCTGCCTTTCAAGCCGGCAAGCCCGTCGACAGCGGGCTAACCGACAGCGGCATCGCAAACTCCTTTCGCAAAGCGGGCGATAGCGTGAAATCCGCATTCCATGCGGCCGCAGAAAATCTGTCGACGTCTGCCAACACGCAAGCGGTCACCAGCGACCCCGTGAAGATGTCAACTCCCGTTCCGAAGCTCTCCGCCAACCTGTACCTGCAGGCCGCCGCACTCCTCGAAGCCAAAGGCGACGCGGAAGGGGCGTTGCGGAAACACGAAGAAGCACTTCGGACCCACCCGAGCGACATCGCTGTCATGCTGAGTGCAGCCAGTCTGTGCCAGCGGCATGGTCGATATGACATGGCGATCGACTACTACCATCGCGCGCTCGGACAGGACGCTCGCCACCCCGCCGCGCACAATGAACTCGGACTCTGCCTCGCTCGGCAGGGACACCTGCAGGAAGCGGCAAGCGAAATCAGCACGGCAATTCAATTGCAGCCCGACAACCCCGCCTTCCACAACAATTTGGCACTCGTCTGTATCGAACAGGGCGACAAGGCCGGCGCGTTGCAGCAGCTCACGCTCGCCAGCGGCCCCGCCAACGGTCACTACAACCTCGGACAAATGCTTTTCCAGCGAGGCGAATACGCCGAAGCCCGCGACCTCTTCGAACGAGCACTTAGCCTGGACCCGCAACTCGCGCCTGCTCAAGACATGCTCGCCCGCCTGCAGTTTGTGGCGAACCCGGCACCCGTCGGCTCGGCCCCGCAGGATCGCTGAAGCGACGCGGCGGCAACACCGTGGCCCCACGTCCCGTTAGCCGCCCTCGACAGGGACGCGTAGTACTAGAAAGCGTAGCACTAGGAAGCATCGTACTGGGCTGTCTGGCACTGGGCTGTCTGGCACTGGGCTGTCTGGCAATGGGCTGCCGATTACTGAGCAGCCTTCACGCATTCGGCGAGCGTCGCCATGATCAGCGGCGCAACCTGTGAGCCGCAGCTGTTGATTTCGCCGTACTGTCCTTCCTTGCGGCCGTATGCAAACGGCGGTGCGCGATCCCATTGCCGACGCGGAATGATGTACCCGACTTCGTCGTTCGCCAGACCGATCATCATCCATTGCTTGCCCGGCATTAGTCCCGCAACATGCGGCTCGAGCGGTGCATCGGGATAATCCACATTCGGATCGGCCGGTTCCTGGAACCGGCCGTACATCAATTCGGGGTACAACTCGCCCGGAATACAGGCCACATGCAAATCGCCCAATCTCAAATAGGCGACCTCGGTTTCGACCGCCATGGTCTGATCCGCGTTCGTCGCCGTTAACGGTTGACCTTTCTGATTCCGGTCCCCCTGCCAAACGGTCGCATTGCGACTGAGCACGCGAATGGCGTGGGCCGCGCGATACAACGGATTCTCGACCGGCAGGTAGATAGTCCTGGACACGACCTTGAGGGGCGTCAGTTTAATCTCCGTGGCCGACTGAGTCGCCTTCGCTGCCAAATCTCCAACCTCTTCGCCGTAGCGCGTCATATACGCAAAGTCGCCTTCTTCCAGCGACTTGCCATTTTCGTCTTTGATGCGATTTCGAGGCGGCGTCATCAGGCCGCCGACGGCACCGGAAAAATAAACGATCGGACAGGCATGCTTCTCTCTTAGTCGGGCTACGGTGACGCCCGGAAAGTCGGCTGTGATGGCGGTGTTCTTCGCACCCATCGCCTCCGGATGCGAACTCCAGTCCACCACCACTCCCAATGCCTTTCGATCCGCACCGACGAAGCGCAAGGTTCGGATCACGCCGTCCTTGACAATCGGCTGCCGCGTATCGCCTACCAGAGAATCATCCTCAGCCGTGCCGTACTCCACGGTCGCGGGAACCAGTTTGCTCAGCGTTTCGCCAATCATCCGACTGACGTGATCGACGACTAGATCGAGGTAGCCGTCGTCGACGCCGCGATGAATGGGCGAGCGGCCCCAGATCCCGATCACGTCGGGCCCCTCGTGATTGTGGGTGCTCGACACCATCACATAGCTCACGTCGGGCAGTCGACTGCGAATGCGTTGCACCTCGGGGTACTGCAAGCCAACAAGATCGACGCAGGACAGTGCGACCGTGGTCTTCCCGCTTCGCAAAACCACGCAGCGGGCCATGATCGGATCGTGCACGGCGGTAGCCCGTCGGCCCATGCCGTAGCCGGCCAACCACACCGGCCGCTGCTCATCGAGCGGCGGTGTAATGTCGATCTCTCCGAACGCGACCTGGATCGGTTCTTCCTCAGCCGCCGCGGTGCCCGAGACGACGAGCGCCGCCGCGAACATGGACAACATCGCCGCTAACGCATTGATCCACGAAAATCGCCTGCTTCGCATCGCCCGCTACCTCGACTCGGTCGCTACGCGACCTTCGCTCCTGAGTTTTTCGGCGGCCAGAAGAATAGTGCCAGTGCGACCGCAGCAACAATTGCGATTCCGCACGGCACCAGGAACAACGTCTTGAAGTCCGTGACATTCTCTTTCGTCATGGCGTCGAACATCGCCGGGCACGCAAAATTCGCGATCAGGGCGCCGATTCCGAGAATCATCAGATTGAACAAGCCCTGCGCACTTGAGCGAACATCCTTCGGGAAGTGCTCGTCGACGAAGATGTAAACCGTCGCGAAGAAAAACGCATAGCAAATGCCGTGCAATACGTTCACCGTCACAATCAACCACCGGTATTCGGGCAGACCGAAGAAGGCGAAAATGGCGAACCGGGCAGCGTGCCCCAAGATGCCAATAATCATCGTCGTCCGCCAGCCAAGTCGCTTCAGGAACAGGCCGAGCACACCCATGGTGAGGATTTCTGCGACCTGACCGATGCTCATCACCGGCGTCACCCAATTACCCGGTACACCAACGGTCGGCAGAAACCGGCCCGTCCAGTTGAAGAAGCAGTTATGCACGAACGAGTCCGCACACGTTACCAACCACAAGACCAACACGAATGGATGGGCAAGCAGACGCATCGCCTTGAGCCACGCGGCTTGATCATCGCCCGCGGTGGGTACCTTCGGAGGCGTATGCGGCAGAGATAAGCTAAACACTGCCAGGGCCAACGACGCAATGCCGGCAACCACGTAGGTCCACGAAGTCGCGTCCTGGAGCGCTTTGCCCGTGAGTCCATACTTGAAGATCGCGTCGAGCCATCCACTAAATCCCGCTTCACCAAACGCGGGCACCTGACTCCAATCGACCAGAATGAACAGCGGTGGCCAGGCCGCCGCGATCCAACCGATCGTGCCACCCATGCGGACAATACCAAATTCCTGCTGGGCGTCCTTCATGCTCGCGAATGCAATCGAATTGGTGATCGAAATCGTAGGCACGTACAGTACGCAGTGGATCAGCATCAGCGCGAAGAACACGTAGAAGTTGTTCGTAAACTTCAGTCCAAGGATCGCGAGTCCACCGACCAGATGGCTGAACGCCAAAAACCGTTCGGCCGAAAAATTCCGGTCGGCGAACTGGTTGCTGAAAAACATGGCCAGGATCGATGCTGCAGGGAACGCATTGAGAATCAACGCCTGTTGATTCGGCGTAAAATCGAGCCCCTCCTTGCCAAGGTACCCGAAGATCAAGGGCAACCAAGCGCCCCAGATGAAGAACTCCAGAAACATCATCAAAAACAATTTGATACGCAGCATGTCGATCGCCTCAGGCAAGTGCTTGTTGAACCGGATTCATCCGGCAGTCGTCCAGAAAGCCCAGGATTCTAACGCTCGCGAAAGCAAGCGTGAAGCATCGGATCGCTGAAATTCTGCGATTCCACGAGGCGGACAAGGCTGGCATGTCGGTAGCACCGACCGAACCGTCGCGACTGCCATGCAAAACCATTCTGCAGCCGACGATTCCCGCACTCGCCCGAAAACCGTGAAGGCCCGTCCATGAACGGTCAGGTCAATGAAATCGATTTTGCGGGCTGAAGGTACCATTCCGCCGCTGAAAAACAGGGGAATTCAACCACCAATGGCTAGTGCCCCATCCGCCCCCAGAATTAGACTCGAATCAAGGGTCGCCCGAGCATCATGTGGGTCGGTTGCGAAATCGAGACCGCACCGAGCACCCCGAAGTCCGGCGATCGTCATACAGGCATGACCTGGAAGCTTACCGGATCGTGGACTTATTCGAAGAAAGAAGCGGTTCGAGAGCGTAGAGGTGAGTGATGAGAGCCGAGCGAGTAGTGAGTCGACCAAGGCGAAAGCCTACTCCACTCTCCGCTTTCTCTCCTCAACTCGCTTTTTTTGGCCGCATCGCGGCCAAAAGTGGAGGATAGGGGACTTGAACCCCTGACCTCTTGCATGCCATGCAAGCGCTCTCCCAACTGAGCTAATCCCCCGAAGGTGATTGAAAAGACTATCGAAGGTGTTCTGGGCTGTCAAGAACAGCACGTTTTGAGTGCCCGTCACTTTATGGAATCGCGACGACTGCGGTTGGAGTTGGTGAGGAGATCCGTTGAAACGAGCCCTGATCGGTCTAATCAAAGTCCTGATCTCTTGTGCCATTCTGGGCTACCTTTTTCGGCAAGCCTGGCGTGACGATAGTTTTTCGTCGCTCTATTCCCAGCCGAAAGACTGGGGGCTACTGTTTGGCGCGCTGGCGGCTTCCCTGCTCTCCCTGATCCTTTGCATCCTCCGCTGGCGGATGCTGGTGGTGGCGCTCCAGATTCCGTTCTCGATTCGCGACGCGTTCCGCTTAGGGATGCTCGGGTATCTGTTCAATTTCTTTACGCTCGGCATCGTCGGCGGCGACGTGCTGAAAGCGATCATGATTGCGCGTGACAAGCCGGGTCGGCGACTGGAGGCGGTGGCCAGCGTGCTGATTGATCGCGCGATCGGCCTGTATGCCCTGTTTGTCCTGGCATCCTTGGCGATCTTGAATATCGACTGGAGTACGCTCGGTGAACGCAATCCGGAGCAACTCGCGGCCGTTCGGCGAATTTGCGACGTCACCACCACCGCAGCCATTGTCGGCGGCATCGCCATCTTCGTTCTGCTTATTCCGCAAATCACCCACTCCCAAGCCGTCCATGCCCTGACGCGACTGCCGGCCGTCGGTCCCCTGATCAGCAAGGCACTGATGGCGTTGCAACTGTACCAGCGTCGACGTGGCCTGTTGCTGGCAACACTCCTGATGAGCCTCGGTGTGCATCTACTATCGTCACTAAGCGTTTTCCTGGTCGCACGAGGTTTGCCCGGCGATGACCCGAATCTCGCAACCCACCTCGTGATCGTCCCGATCGCCATGGTTGCCAGCGCGATTCCGCTCCCAGGCGGACTTGGCGCCGTGGAATATGCTCTCGACTTCCTTTATCGCGGCGTCGCAACGATGAACATCGGCGAACGACAGGGATTCATCATTGCGCTGGCGTATCGCGTCATCACGATGATCATCGCGTCGATCGGACTGTTCTATTATCTAACCGGCAGGCGAGAAGTCCGCGCGATGCTGCAGGCTGCGGGCAGCAGCGAGGTCGATGAGTCGCACGGCACGACCGAACTCCCGGTCGCGTAACGACCGCAAATTCGCCGGCTTGATATGCAGGATTCAGCGATACGATCGATTCCGCCGTTCTGCCGATCCGGAACTAAACGCGAACGACTTTACGTTGTTTTTCAATCTCTTCGATCGTATATAGCCGGCCCTGACCGCTTCCCGGGCAAACGCGACAAGTCTCTTTCCACGCCTGGCGCGATTTCAGGTTGGAATCCCAAAACGGCCACGTGCGGCATTGGGCTGGCCGCGCTTCGTAAACCGTGCAGCAGCGTTTCTGGTTGTCGAAGAAAATGCAATCGCCGTTGGCCAGATCAAGCAGCGTCACGCGATTTCCCTCGCGACGCGTGTACTTCTTTTTAAACGCATCCAGATCGGGCTCGCCAATTTTCTGCGCGATTCCGGCTATTTCCTCGGGCGTCACCCAGATGTAACCCGGCGCGCCCGTGCAGCAGTCGCCGCACTGTGTGCATTCGAATCGCAGCCCGTCCTTGTACCAAACTGACGCGTCCATTTCCTGATCCCCGCTTGAGTCGTAATCGATCAGGGAATCATAGCGTCAAACCGAGCTTCCCGTCAGCCATGAGTCCGAGCAAAATCGGGAGCGGCGCAATCAGCCACGAGACACACGCGTTCTCAAGCGTGAAGAAGCCTTCGAGCGTCGTTGATCGACCAAGCGGCTTACCTGCCGCGAGGGCCTCGACGATTGCTGGGAGGCTGCATTGCGCCGCCAGCACGGCCACCGTCCCGGCCACGACGGTCCGGTAAGGCCGAGCCGTCTCGCCTCGCTTCTGCCAGATTTTCTGTGACCACTTCGACAATGCTGCGGAGGGACTTCAGCTGTTGTTCGGTGAGCCCTTTCGTCGCCCGTCTGCGAACGACCGATGCGCACTTGGCTACCGTATTCCAGATTTCGCGGGCCGCGGGCGTCAGTTGCACCAACCACTTTCGACGATCCGTTTCACACGCACCTCGAGCGATCCAACCACCTCGTTCCATGCGATCGATGACACCGACCAATGTCGGAGG
>JBJOLO010000526.1:0-12441 GCA_046045565.1 Planctomycetota bacterium
GCAATCGCGCGATAGACGTTCTCCGCATCTTTCGGCGTCATCATCGACAACACCTCGGCAACACCTTCCCGCAGCGATCGGTTGCGCGGCACCGCGGCCAGCGGCGCGAGCAGCAACACGATTCCCAGATTCGTATTCGTGGGCACCATCTCGCGGGTGGCATGAATTGCATCGAACACCGTCGCCCCGACGCCTCGCTCGACTGCCCGCTCCATCACCGGTCCGATCCGGGTGGCGCTCACCAGAAAATCAAGGAACTGCAGTTCCTCAAAGTCGGCGCCTCGATGGACGTTGCCCGGCTTCGGCGCCGTGACTTCCAAGACGCAAGCCAGCGTCGCACATTGGCCGATCGTGTTCAGAGCAGGAACCGGGTTCATCGTGTTTGTGCTCATCATGCAATGCTCGTCAACCACGGCGTATCATTCAAGACTGGTAGTGCGAGGCTCATGCGGTTGGTGCTCGAGAAATCGATGCTGCCTGAGTCAGTTGATAGAGGAAAACCCCCGAGGCAACACCGACATTCAGCGAATCGATGCTGCCGTGCATGGGCATCGTGATCGCGTGCGTGCACAGCGATACGATTTCGGGAGGCAGCCCATGCCCTTCGTTGCCGAACAATACGGCCAATCGCGGCGGCCGCTGAAATTCGCTCAGCGGGATGGCATTCGGCGCGAGGATCGTCGCGGCCGACGAAATGTCGTATTCGTTTGACAACTGCCGCAGGGTTTCGGGCAAGTCCCTGGTCGCGATGATCGGGATGGCGAAGACGGTACCCATCGAAGTCCGCAGCACACGACGTGAAAACGGATCGGCGCATTGGGGCGTGGTGATCACGGCCTGGACTCCGAACGCGGCACTGTTGCGGATCACCGTCCCTAGATTCTCCGGGTCCTGAATATCGACGGCGACGACGAGGGTTAATCTCGGCCGAGTCAACGGTTCGACGGCCGCATTTGATACGGGACTGGCGTGCAGTACTTCGGCGAGCGAGGGTGAGGGGCGGCGTCGCCCGTAGCCGAGCACCCCGCGGTGAAACTTGAAACCGATGATTTCGCTTACCATGCCCTGCGGCACGACATAGATCGGCACGTGGCGATCGACGGGCCACGCAACATCGGCGAACCGTTCCTCGACCAGCAATGACTCGACCGGGAACTCGCTGGCTAAAAGCCGATCCACCAGCAATCGTCCTTCGACGATGAAGCGACCGGCCGCGGCCGTCAGGTTGACGTGCCGCAGGTCGCGGTAGATGGCGATCCGCGGATCCGCCGCCGATGATACAGACTCCCGAGCCATGCAATGATTTCGCGATGTCCGCCCTATAACTTCCGCGACTCCAGCGACGGCCATCCGCGCGACGACTCGCGATCGCCGTCATTACAACACAGCCCGGCCGGATTGTCCACGACGGCGGCGGCTATGCGTCCGCCGGATTCGATGCCATGATCCGGCGTTGCGAGATTGGCGACGATTCGCAAGAATCTCCCCATGGGCAAAAAAGCGGTCGCCGTGAGCGACGTCTATTACGAACTGTATCGCGGCCACACGCTTCTTGTATCGCTCGCAGGCAAACAAGCCTACTCTGACGAGGAATACCAGGCGATCATGGATGACGTCGCGCACCTCGTGCGGCGGAAAATCAACATCCTGCTGGTGTCGAACGAACAGCTCGAGGAAATGGCCTGCTCATTGATTGATCGCTTCGGCAGTCAAATCAACGAAATCATCCTGATCAACCACGACGGGGGAGTGCGGGACAAGCGAGGCTGGATCGCACCGCTGCTGACGGGATCCAGCATCGAAAAAATCCTCGCCGGCCAGCACCCCGACTTTCGCGCGGTCACCAAAGACCTGCGAGGACAGTTGACGCAAGTGCTTTCGCTGTTACCCAAAGTCGGCAAGATCAGCCTGATCAGCCCGACAGGCTTGAAAGGCGAAATTGTCCGGTGGCGGGGCAGCGGCACCATGTGCGTCGATTCCAAGCAATTGAATCTCTCACCGCTTCAAGACTCCGAGATGCCCATTTTTCGCGAAGTCTATGAGGCATACGTGGCGGAAAACAAATTCCGTCGCCGCTCAGAGCGCGAATTGCAATCCGTCGGTCGGTGCCATCAGATCCTCCGCGCGAAAAACTCGCCCATCGCCGGCTTCTCGCTCGTCGAACACACCGCTCCATGGCTGGAACTATCGGTCTGGTGGGCGCAATACAAAGGGGATGGTTTCGGCACCCGTGTGCTCGACGCTGCCAAACAACAGGCTGCCGCGCGGGGACGACGCCTGTTTGCGCTCAGCACCGAAGACGACGCCATCGAAATCCTCACCCGTTGCGGATTCAGGAACCTCGGCCGGATCTCCGCGATCACCGCCCGACAACCTTATCCGCCTGATCTGCAGGACCTGCCCGACCTGCCTAATTCGGTTCGCAACTACGACAACAGCACGCGCGATCCGTTCATTCTGGTCGAAGGATCCCCCGCGCGTCCGAACGGTGGCGACGTCGAAACCGCTACGCGGGTGAGTTGATAAGCACTTTTCGCGTTTCAAATCTAACAAACGCAGTCGGGCTTGTTCTGGAAGCAGAATAGACGTCGCGGGCGTAACGCGGTCCGAGCGTATCGGAATGGCCGGCGATTGGTGGTTGGGCTCAACTCACGCGGGAGCGTGAGTGCTACTGTAGCCATCACGTTCTACGTGATGATCTGCCGAAATACCGCACAACGTTACTTCGACCGCGTCGGCCCATGAACGGCCCGACCCGCGAACTCGCAGGAAAGCTACGGCGTTCCCGCCGCCTTTCCGGGGACGCGAGGATCATGCACGCCGACAAAGTTGCGCGATTCGTCCGACCACTCGATCGCCTGCAACACGGCAATCGACGACCGCTTTTTAATCGTGTGGCCGCGCTGCTGTAATAACTCAACCTGCTTCGCATCCAACGCAGACTCGACGACCAATTCGTCCGGCGACCATTGATGATGGAACCGCGGCGCGGCCACCGCTTCGCCGAGCGACTGCTGTAAATCGAGCCGTCGAATGAGCACCGAGGCCACTTGCGAAATGATTGTCGGTCCGCCGGCTGCCCCGAGCGTGAAAAAAGGCTTGTCGTCCCTCATCACGATTGTTGGACTCATGCTCGAAAGCGGCCGCTTGCCGGGCGCCACGGCATTCGCTTCCGCACCGACCAACCCGAACGCATTCGCAGCCCCCGGTTGTGCGGAGAAGTCATCCATCTCGTTGTTCAGGAATACGCCCGTGCCGGGCACGACGACCTTCGAACCGAACGAGGTGTTGACCGTGGCGGTGATCGCCACCCAATTGCCCGCGTCGTCGGCAGCCGCGATGTGGGTAGTGTGTTTTGAGAACAGGTTCGTCGATGCATCGTCGGGAGTTGCGTGCCCCGCGACGCGGGTCGACCGCTCCAGATCGATCCGCTTTGCCAGTCGGCGTGCGTAATCCGGCGATGCCAACCCGCGCGGCACCGACGCGAACGCGGGGTCGCCCAGCCAATAAGCGCGATCGGCGAACGCAAGCTTGCCGGCCTCCGTCACCACGTGCGTCCATTGCGACGGATCGCGTTCCGCGATCTCACGAACGGGGAACGACTCCAATAGATTGAGAATCTGCGCCACATGCAGGCCGCCGGAACTCGGCGGCGGAAAACCGATCACGGTGTAGCCGCGGTACTTTGTCACCAGCGGTTCACGACGCAGCGGTCGATAGGCCGCGAAATCTTCGGCAGCGACCAGTCCGTGATGATCTCGCATCCAGGCCGCAAGTCGCTCCGCAAACTCTCCCCGATAGAACCAATCCGTGCCATGCGTGATGAGCGCCCGATACGTGGCAGCAAGATCGGCTTGAACGAGCATCGCGCCGGCCTGCAACGGTTCTCCATCGGCCTGCAGCAGCAAAGCACGTGTGGCCGGAAATTGTGCAATCGCTTTTTGACTCTGGCGGATATTGCGCGCGTAAACCTCATCGATTGCAAAACCACGCTCGGCGATTTCCGCCCCCGGTTGCAGCAGTGCAGCCAACGGCTTTTTGCCGAGCAGCTCGATCGCCATCTGGTACGCAGCGAGTGCGCCGGGGACGGCGACAGCCAGCGGTCCCGTCTGGCTGGCCTCCGCGTCCGCCTTTCCGTCACGCAGGAACATATCGCGGTGTGCACGAGCCGGCGCCGTTTCGCGGCCATCGATCGCGACGATCCGACCGTCCGCTGCGCGGACGAGAATAAAACAACCGCCTCCGATGCCCGAGTTATGCCCGTCGACGACTCCGAGTGTCAACGCAGCAGCGACCGCAGCATCGACCGCATTGCCGCCGTCCTGGAGCACGCGCACTGCCGCATCGGTCGCCAGCGGATGAACCGTGGCGACCATATTGTGCGGCGACGTTGCAACCGGATTTGCGAGGGGCGAAGCACCCGTTATTGCAATTCCCACCAACAGCGGAGCCAGCAGCGGTGTCATGCGCACATCCCCGCGTCGAAGTTTAGCCGGCAGCGTTCAACTTCACCGACGCACTGTCGGCGACATGTACCCACACGTGTACGTGCGGGACGCCGCGGAAATGCCAAACGAACGACGGACCCTCCAGTCGCCAATTATCCCACACGCGATCGGTGCCCAGATCCTCGTCGGTGTAGAACGCGAGGTGGCATTTATCGAGTCCGCCTTGCTGCTTCAAGCATGCCGTAACCTCGTCGCGATCCGATTGGCGGTACGGTTCAACCAGTTTCTTCAGCACTTGCTGGACCAGCTCTTTTTGGTCAGAGCTTAATTCGCTGACGGGGATACCTTCGAACGGCCCGGCCGCACCGCGAAAGGCGACGCGCGACTCTTGCGGCGACTTGGCGACTTCGGCCCGAGCTCGCTGCTTGCCATCAAGCATCTCGTAGACCTTGTTCGCAGCCAGTGCCTGTTCCCAGTACACATTCCCGGGATGCCCCGGCGTCTCATTGAAACCGCTGGCGGCGTGGCCGTAAAAGATGGGGCCGCCAAACGCCAGATGGTCGGCACTGTTTCCGTCGCAACGCAAGGTCATGTGCCGCCCCGTCATGACGAACTCGAATTTCGAATCACCCGGTTTACCGAACACGGCGAGGCTCTGATCACCGCCGAATGGCTTGCCGCCCGTGTCGTCTTTTAACTGGCGGTCAATCTTCTCATGCCACGACGGATCGATGATTCCCTCGTAGATTTTCCGAACCAGGTGCTGTTGATCCTTGGTGAAGAAATCGCTGTTGATCGAGGGTTCCGTGATCTGCCAGTTATTGGAGACACGGGTGCGGAGCAGGCCTCGCTTGGGATCAAGGTAGTCCCAATCGAAGCAGACCGCTTTCCGCTGCGCGTCGTTGAAGGAATCAAACAACGTTTTCACGAGGGTCTCGGGCGGATTCGCCACATCGGCTGCTGCAGCCAATCCCGCATTCGTCGCGGCTAATCCCCCGGCTAGTCCCGCCGCGACAGCGCCGGCACCGGTGACGCGCAGGAAATCCCGCCGATGCACCTGCCATGCGCCTTGGTGTTCGTTTGCCGCGACTCGCCATCCTCTTTCGTGCTGCGTCATGGATCAACTCCTGCGTCTGAATATCGAACTGGTGAATCCTCAGTGCATTCGAACAACGCGCGCGATGGGATCTACCGCGCGATCATGATCGACACGATCACGGAACGACGGGCAGCGACAGCGACCGCAATTCGCGTGGCAGCGGGAAGTGCACGTCTTCCTCGCGGATCGACCTGATTTCAATTTCGGCCCCGAAACGATCGCGGAGAAAAGTCAGGCACTCCTGCACCACTTGCTCGGGTGCGCTGGCACCGGCAGTGACCACCACCGTCTCGTCGCCGCGGAACCAATCGGTGCCGATATCGGCTGCGGAATCGATCAGATACGCACGCACGCCGCGTTCCACGGCGAGTTCTTTCAAGCGTTGGCTATTCGAACTGTTCTGACTGCCTAGCACCAACACGACGTCGGCTTCGCTCGAAAGAAGCGACACGGCTTCCTGCCGGTTCTGCGTCGCATAGCAGATATCGTCCTTGGGTGGCGAGGCAATACCGGGGAACCGCTCTGTCAATCGGCCAATGATCCGGTTCGCATCGTCTACCGACAGCGTGGTCTGCGTGAGGTAGGCAAGTTTCGTTCCGGGCGGGAACTCGAGCCGATCCACATCGTCGGGATGCTCTACCAACACGATCGCATCGGGAGCCTCGCCCATCGTGCCGATCACCTCGTCGTGCCCCTCATGGCCGATCAGGATGATCGTGTATTTTTCGCGAGCGAAACGAATTGCTTCCAGGTGCACCTTGGTCACCAGCGGACACGTGGCATCGATCGCATTCAATCGCCGCTTGGCTGCGATGCGTCGAATCTCAGGCGAGACACCATGAGCCGAGAACAGCAGGTTCGATCCTTCGGGCACATCCTCGAGTGAATCAACGAATACCGCCCCCTTGCCGCGGAAGGTCTCAACGACGAACTTATTGTGAACGATTTCGTGATAGACATAGACGGGCGGACCGAAACTGCGAATCGCCAAGTCGAGACTTTCGATTGCCATGTTCACGCCCGCACAGAATCCCCGCGGACTGGCTAATAAAACCTTCATGCTCCCGTCGCTCCTTCTCGCTGGCAATACGCTGACCCGGCTCAAATCATACCGCAACTCGCCACCTCGGGGTAGCGAAGGCGACGCCTCCCTCAACACCGAAATCACCCGATGACGACGCCTCGCGATTCGCTGTCCGCCGTTCAACGGGATCTCGACCGTTTCGGCCCCGCCGCGACGCCCGCGTCGGCGATGACGCTGGAGGAAGCCAACGCGTACTGCAGCCAATTCGCCCGGTCACACTACGAAAACTTTACCGTGGCAAGTTGCCTGCTGCCGGCCGAACTGCGTCCTCATTTTTATCATCTCTATGCCTACTGCCGCTGGGCCGACGACTTGGCCGATGAAAGCCAGTCGCCGTCTCAGGCCCGCGACCTTCTCCATTGGTGGTCGCTGCTGCTCGGCGATTGCTATCGCGGTCGGGCAACCCATCCGGTGTTCATCGCCCTGATCGATACCATTGAAACATTTCAGATCCCCGAACAACCATTTCACGATCTCCTCCACGCTTTTCAGCAGGACCAACGGCAGTCTCGCTATCTGACCATCGCCGAACAGCTCGAGTATTGTCGAAACTCGGCAAATCCCGTCGGACAACTAGTTCTCTATCTCGGACGCTGCCATGACGCCGCCAACGTCGGCTATTCCGATGCAATTTGCACTGGATTGCAGCTTGCCAACTTCTGCCAGGACCTAGCCCGGGATCTGGATCGGGGCCGTATTTATATACCGGTCGAATGCTGGCGGCGCAACGACTACACCGAGGCGATGTTCGAACAACGCGAATTCAATGACGCCTTCCGCACGATGCTTCGCGGCGAAGTGGATCGAGCCCAACAATTGCTCGAGTCCGGTTGGCCGCTAACGCATCGCGTACCTCCGCCGCTACGACTGGAAGTGCAGTTGTTTATCCGCGGCGGACTCGCCATCTTAGAGGCCGTTCGCCGACTGGATTACAACGTATGGGCGCGACGGCCGGTGCTGAGCAAACTGCAAAAAGCGAAACTACTCGTGCAGGCATGGCGAGCGGCGCGTGCGGACCGTCATGTCTGAATGCCCAAACGACCGGCCCGGTCACGACCCAAGTCAACTAGAACACTCGATGCGGAGCGCAACATTTGTGACGTCTGCCGACCCGATCAGTCGACAGCAGAGCTACGCGTGGTGTGCTCGAGCAGCACGCCGCGCCGCATCGAATTTTTACTGGTCGTTCTACGCACTTCCGCGACCTCAACGTCAGGCGATGTGTGCGCTCTATGCGTTCGCCCGCCAAGCCGATGATCTTACGGATGGCACGAATGCGGGTCGCGAACCGCTGCAGCAATTTCGCCGCGACTTTGCCGCGGCGCTGCGTGATGAGTTTCGGCATCCGATGTTTCCCGCCGTGGTGGATGCCATCTGGCGGTTTCGCATTCCCGTGCCGCTCTTCTACGACATCCTCGACGGCGTCGAAATGGATTTCGACCACCGCACGCCCCGAACCTTTTCGGAACTGACGATGTACTGCGACCGCGTGGCCTCCTCGGTCGGACTGGCCTGCATTCATGTGTGGGGCTTTCGCGATTCGGCGGTATTCGTGCCGGCGATCCGTTGCGGCTGGGCGTTTCAGCTCACGAACATCCTGCGCGATCTCGGCGAGGACGCTGCAGCGGGACGCGTTTATCTGCCCGAAGAGGACCTAGCGCGTTTCCACTGCACCCGCGACGATCTCCTGGAGCGATCGTCGAAGCCCGAGTTGCGAACGCTGGTGCGATGGGAAATTGCTCGCACCGAGCAACTGTTCGACGAAGCCCTGGCCACGCGCGACTACCTGGCACTGCACGGCCGACGCGCGTTTGACTTGATGTTTCGCCGCTATCGGGAACTCCTGCAACGCGTCGCTGCGCGGAGCGACATTTTCGGACCGCGCGTCCGCGTACCGATGCGCCGCAAACTCGCCGCGGCCTGGTCGAGCCTGCGCGGTGTACCGCTTAACAGGCAAACTCCGCAAGCCAACATCACCCAGCATTTCGCACCGCTCGACACGGTCGCTGAATCCGATACGGTTGTCGATGAATCAGAATCACCCGATTCAACAACATCATGCATCGCAACACCTCAACACAATGCCAGTGCGGCTCCTGCACCGCAGCGTCGATCGGCAATCATCGTCGGCGGCGGATTGGCTGGACTCGCGGCCGCCGTCCGGCTCGTCGAAAACAATATCTCGGTCACGCTGCTGGAAGCCCGTCAACGGCTTGGCGGTCGCGCCGGTAGCTTTCACGATCCGAACACGCTCGAAGAGATCGACCATTGCCAACATGTGGGGCTCGGCTGCTGTCGCTATCTGATCGAATTCTGCGAGCGTACGGGTGTGAGCGGCTTGATCGAGCGGCACCGCCAAATGCACTTTTTCGGTCCCGATGGACGACCGTACGTCCTGCAAGGAACCCGCGGGCTCCCGGCGCCGCTGCATCTCGCCGGTTCGTTATTGCGAGCCGGGTATCTCTCGTGGAGCGATCGGGTGCACGTGATCCGCACCTTGGAGCGTCTGGCCAAATCGACGCCTCGTGACGACAGCCTCGCACAGCCGTTGGAGAGTTGGCTACGCGAGCAACATGCCAGCGAACAATCGCTGCGTCGCTTCTGGCAAGTGGTGCTTGTCAGCGCGCTCGGCGAAACACTCGATCGCGTCTCCGTTTCGGCCGCACGAAAAGTTTTCGTCGATGGCTTCCTGTCCGATCGCGACGGCTATGAACTGCTGATTCCCAACGTCCCGCTCGAGACGCTCTACGCGCAGGTCGAAGCGTGGCTGGTCGAACGCGGGGCGACGATTCGCCGAGGCACTAGCGTTGCGCATATTCATATCGACTCCGGTCACGTGCACGGAGTGGAACTCTCGCAGCCCGGCCAGACTCCGGCGGCGAGAGAGAAGCTGGTCAGCGATTACACGATCGTCGCCGTTCCCTGGCGGAGAATCGCTCCGCTATTCACCGAGCCGCTCGATACTGTCGCCGACGAACTTGCCGCCGTGGATCAAATCGAATCATCCCCGATCAGCAGCGTGCATCTGTGGTTTGACCGCCCGATCATGGACCTGCCGCACGCCGTATTGATCGACCAATTGTCGCAATGGATCTTCGCTCGCAGCGGTCCGGCAGAAAAGCAGATCGACTCGCACTTCTACCAGGTGGTCATCAGCGCATCGCGATCGATCGCCGACCAGTCGCGCGAGGAGGTTGTTCAGACCGTCGTCGGGGAACTCGGCACGATCTGGCCTGCCGCCCGGTCGGCCCGACTGCTGCATTGGCGGTTAATCACGCAACCGGACGCAGTATTTTCGTGCCGCCCCGGCCTGACTCAAATCCGCCCCTCGCAGGCGACCCGCATTCCCGAGTTATTTCTGGCAGGCGATTGGACGCGCACCGGCTGGCCCGCGACGCTGGAGGGCGCAGTCCGCAGCGGATTTCTCGCAGCCGACGAACTGATCGCGACAACGCGCCGACCGTCCTCGCTTCTTCCAACGCCGTGACGCTGGCCCGCCATCTTCTCAACCCGCCGCCCCGAATCAGAGCGCAAATCCCGTGCCGGATTCACCGAAAATGATGGGGCGAGTCGCTGTCAACGGCTAGCAAATGATGTGCCGAACCGTATTGCCTGCGGCCGCCCTCTCCCTTGAGTACGCCCTCTCCCTTGAGTACAAGGGCGAGGGCAGAGGATTTGTTGATTTGCGTTCACTCGTGCTCGCGCGATCTGGCTCGCCTTACCAAAGGCGGCAAATCCTAAGAAGACTCCCATCTCCCCTCGCCCCGATATGTTCGGGGAGAGGGGCCGGGGGTGAGGGGCCAATCCGCGTTCACTCACCAAACACAAGCCCCAACCCTAATTCGCGCACACGGCTTCGTCCGACATGCGCAATTGCAGGAACCGCTCGATACCATCTGTATGCCATGGCGCAAAAAGCGTGCCGAACAGTATTGTGTGTGTCTTGGAATTCGTGAACGTGTGTGTCTTGGAATGGGACTGCGATGACCGGTTCGGGTTGCCCAGCGGGACCGGTACATGGCTGCGCGGCAGCGAGTCGACGAAACGGCCACCCTTCGCAGCGGCGATTAGACACTCGACCGCGGCGGCAGAGACGGCTACGATGCCGAAGCTGGCTGATTTGCCATCCGAGGAAGAAAAAGAAAGAAGAAGAAGAAGAAGAAGAAGAAGAAGAAGAAGAAGAAGAACGCCCAGCCGCATCGGTCACCCACCCCCGCTCGCCTGCCCGACGAGACACGCTGCCATGCATCGCATTGGGAAAATCGCCGCCTTGCTCACAGCTTTTTCGCTGACCTTCTCTGCGGCATCGACGAAGGCCGATGCGTTGGCTCGACTCAAACCCGCGAAGCTCGAGGCAACTCATCAGGCCGTGCAGCGTCTTCGCCAGGAAGTCCGACCTCGGCCTCGCGACGGCGAGTACCGCGAGCATCGAGCGAATCTCCATGTGCACTCGCATTGGTCGCACGACAGTCGAGGACGACTCGACGAAATCGTGCATGCTGCAAAGGCGGTGGGCACGAGCGTCTTGATGTTTACGGAGCATCCGGCGGACCACTACGATTTCTTTGAGCAAGGGCATCGAGGCGTCCGGGATGGCGTACTGCTGATCCCGGGTGCTGAAACGCAGGGATTCCTTGCATTTCCGACGCTGAGCCTGCGCGGACAGAATTGGGGTAACCCGCAGGAATTCTCCGACTTGGTGCGCGGCCGGAGCGGCCAGATGTTCGTATCGCATCCCGAGGAGCGCATGGACTGGTCGATCCGCGGCGTAACGGGCATGGAAATCTACAACACCCACGCGGACTTCAAAGATGAAAAAGCGATGCTCAACTCCTTACGCAATCCGCTTTGGCTGCTGCAGGTGGCGGATACCATTCGTCAGTATCCCCAAGAAGCCTACTCCGCACTGCAGGACTACCCCGCCGACTACCTGAAACGCTGGGACGAATTATGCCTCGAATCGCCGCACACGGGAGTCTCGGCCAACGACGCACACCAGAATGTCGGACTCGCCATCCGGTGGCTCAGCGACAATCAAGCTCGACTCGAAGACGCACTCGAGAAACCGCTACTGGAACTGGACCTCAACGCGATACCGAATCAAGCAATGCTACGCGAGGGGAAAAAGCCGGGCGACCTTGTGTTTCGCTTTCAGCTCGACCCCTACGAGCACAGTTTGCGGCATGTGGGGACCCACTTGCTGCTGCGTGAATTCAGCGAGGCGGGAGTTCGCGAGGCGTTGGATGAGGGCCGCGCGTTCGTCGCTTTCGACTGGCTCGCTGATGCCACCGGCTTCGATATGCAGATCGTCAACGGAAATCAACGGCTGGTCATGGGCAAACAGAACCCCTGGAGATCGGGCATGGAACTGCACGCCCATGCACCGCTCGCCGGTCATTGGCGAGTCGTCCGAAACGGCCAGCTGATCCACGAATCGCAGGGCAGCAGCCTCACCCTCACGCTGACGGAACCGGGCGTCTACCGCTGCGAAGTTTGGCTCGATGTTGCCGGCGATCGCATGCCCTGGATCCTGTCGAACCCGATTTACCTGCAGAAATAGCGGGCATCCACAGCCAGCAAGTTGACCTTGCACATACGGAACTCGTTCCGTAGCCTGCTGCCAAGGTGAAGGTGGTGGAATCGGCATACGAGGATCGGCCCGCATTTGAGCGCCCCCCCATCGTTGCCCGCTACAGTTCGACCAGGCCTGAAAACGTGCAGAATCGAGTTCCCGAATGGTGTCCGGGCTGGTCCCAAGGGTCGTGGGCCACTATAGAAACGATAGATTTCCGTCGCCCCTGACTAGATAG
>JBJOLO010000379.1:0-6185 GCA_046045565.1 Planctomycetota bacterium
GGGCACCTCACCGCGTTCCTGGCGAAGAAGGCGTTAACCGAATGCGGTGCCGCGGCGGCCACCGCGCCGACAGAAAAATCGCCGTCGGCCGACAAGACCGTCACAGTCGTCGAATCGGATGATCTCGGTTTAGCATTGCTCGATGATGCACCGGCACCTGCACCGGCCCAGCCGTCCAAACCGGCGCCAGCCAAGCCGGCAGCATCCAAACCCGCTGCGTCGAAGCCGACAGAAAAGCCGGCCGCCGAAAAGCCAGCCGCCAAGCCGGGCTTAGACCGTCCGCCAACAGGGCGCGGCGATGGGGCGAAGTCAGACGGGGGTAAGCCCGCGTTCAAAGGCGGAGGCGCTGTGCCGCCAGCCGCCGGCTTGCAGCCGCTCGGCTCATCCGGTCTCGCACCGCTATCCGATCCACTCAGCCCGCTCGGCGACGTCGGCGGCCTCACGCCCGTCGGCGCCGGACTCGCGCCGCTGGATGCCGGGCTTTCACCAATGGGTATGGCCCCATCGGGAGCACTCGGCAGCGGACTTGGCGGGGCAACCACCCCGGAAGCCACTCCGAGTGAAAAACCGCAATTCGTCTTTCGCAAGAAAGAATCGAAAACCTTTTCCACGTCGATGCTCGTTCTATTCGGTGTGCCGGGATTGCTTCTCCTGTTATTCATGGCCTGGGTGCTGATCTCACGCTTCACGCTCGGAAACGCCAAGGAACAATTTGAACGGGCCGAATCTTCTTACAAGGCGGAAAGCTACGCGCAAGCGATTAAAGAATACGAAGCGTACATCAAGGGCTATCCCACTGGTGAAGACGCCAGTCCGGCCAAAGTGCGACGCGGATTGGCCCGCATGCGGCTCGCTACCGACGGAGCCCGCGACTTCCAATCGGCACTCGATACGGCCCAGAAAGTCCTCGAAGAAGTCGACAAAGAACCCGCCTTCGCCATGGCCCGCGACGAACTCTCGGCACTCCTGCCTCGCATTGCCAACGGCTTCGCGACGCAAGCGAAAGATGCCATCGATCGCAAGAAAGCGCAGGACTACATCAACTTCGCCGACCAGGCGATGGAACTGGTGAACAACCCGAGCTACATCCCCACCAAATCGCGGGACTCCATCCAGAAAACGCTCGATGACGTAAATCGGAAAATCGCTCTCGCGAAACGCACCATTCAAAAGGATGAGGCGCTCGAAGAAGCGCTGGCCACGATCGGCCAACTGACGGCGGCGAACAATACGGTCGAAGCGTACGCCAAGCGAGCTAACCTGTTGAAGTCGTTCCCGGAATTGGAAGTCGACGCGAAACTCGCCACCGTCATCGAGGGCGTGACCGAACGTGAGCGGACCTTGGTGCGGCCGATCGCCGAACCGAAGAGCGCCGAAGCCGCTGTCGTCGAACCGAACGACGTGGCCAGAATCGTCCCCTCGCGCCGCATCGGTCAACCGCTTTCGGGAACCGAGAATCAAGTCGCCTTCGTGCTGGTGCGAGGTTCGGTCTTCGCCTTCGATGCCACCTCCGGACAAATCCTCTGGCGGCGTTTTGTCGGCCAGGAGACGCTCATCCAACCGGTCGCCGCCTCGAAACTCGCCGGGGCTGACGCCATCGTCTCCGACACCAGTCGCAATCAGTTGATCCGCGTCAAAGCCCGAACCGGTGAACCGGTCTGGAACTTCTCTGTCGGCGAACCGTTCGCCGCTCCGGTTGTCGTCGATGACCGCATCCTGGTCTCGGCCTTGTCAGGTCGCGTTTATCAGATCGACCTCGAGACCGGCAACTCGCCTAAGTCCACCCAGATTCCGCAGAAGGTCACGGTCGGCATCGGCGGCAATCCACGCGTGGAACATGTTTTCCAAGTCGGACACAAGGACAACATCTACGTCCTCAATCCGGAAACGCTGGCCTGTGAAGAAGTGTTCTATCTCGGTCATCGACCGGGCTCGATCGCCATCCCGCCGCTGCTGGTACTCCAACACCTGTTCGTCGTCGAGAACGCCGGCAATGATTATTGCCTCCTGCATATCCTCCGCACCGATGAGTCAGGGCGACACCTGAAACGCCCCGGTTCCGAAGCCATTCGTATGGTCGGTAATGTGGTGATTCCGCTGGTGCATACCAAGAATCGCGTCACCGTGCTCACCAACTTCGGAGAACTGCGCGTCTTCTCGGTCGATCCGCAAAATGAAGAACGGCCCGTGAAAACCGACGCCAGCATGATCGCACCGTCGAAGAGCCCCATCCCGGGCTATCCAATCGTTGACGGAGCGATGGTCGTCGTCGGTGGCGATCGCCTATCGCTGTTCGACATCCAGACCGCTCGCGAACAACTGAATCGACGTTGGTCGTTGCACGAGTCGGAAACGTTCATCGCACCGATGCAGAAAATCGGCAACGCGGTGATCCACACTCGTCGACGCCGCGGCTCCGAAGGCGTCACCGTTTCCGCTGCGACCATTGAAAAGGGGGAGATGATCTGGCGTAATGACATCGCGATCCCGTCCCCTGTCCTGAACTTCGAACCGGCTCGCAATCAAGTCGTCGGCATCACGTCGCTCGGCGACGTCTACCGCGTGCCTGCACAAACCGGCCTCGTCGATCGTCCGAATGAAATGGTGGAAGTAGATGGCGCGGAAGTCGCCTATGCGTTCTCCGACCCGACGCCGCTCAGCGATGGTCGCATCGTTCTCTCCAACCAGCGAGATCGAGCCCAAGTCCTGCTCTTCAATCCGCAGCAGGAGACGAGTACCTCACGCGCGATTCGCATGGACATCGGCGACGCCAAAGCTCTGGTGCCGCCCGTCGCTCTGGGAGCCGGCGTAGTGATGCCGCTCGACTCCGGCCAAGTTCAACTCTTCAGCCCCGAAAACGGCAAAGCGCTGGTCTTGCCATTTCAACCGGAAACCACGCCGGGCACGAAAGTGGCATGGCGAAAACCGGTCGTTGCCGGCAATGAAGTTTTCCTGACCGACGGTCAGCAACGACTCTTCCGGGTCGTAGTCAAGGACCAACCGCAACCCCACCTCGAAGCGATCGCCAGCGGCAAGCCGGTCGCAGAATTGCTCGAGACCATCGCCGTCGCAGGCGATACGGTTTACGGCGTGGTGCGAGGTGCCTCGGGTGACATGATTCAGGCATTCAATCGCAATGACTTCGCTCCGGGCAAAGAAATCCCGCTCACCGGACGCCTAACCGCCGGCCCGTGGCAGGCGGGCGATGTCGCCATCCTGGCCAGTTCCAAAGAAGGCCTGATTTGCCTGGATGCCGGCCAGAACGTGCGATGGCAGTCGCCGCTCAATTACGGACCGCTCGCCGGTCCGCCTCGCGTCGAATCGGGGAACCTGCTGCTGACCTCACAAAGCGGAACGGTGTGGCGAGTCGCTCTCGCGGACGGCGTCGAGCAAGACCGCGTGGAACTCGGCGAACCGCTGCTGGGCAGCGCGATCTCGCTGCCGGCCGGCGGTATTCTCGCCACCGCCAGCGATGGCACCTGGCTCACACGACGCGGATCCACCCCCAACGCCGCAGCAGGTGGCCAGCCATGAGCCAAACGCTTCGCACATCGGGGCTGGGCACTTCGTTCGCACGGCTCGCCGTGAACGCCGCCTGCGTGCTGACCGTCTGCGCCGGCCTGACCGTCTGCGCCGGCCTGACCGCCTCGCCGATCTGCGGCTTGATCGGCACGCCGGTTTTCGCGCAGGAGGAAAAGGACGACGAGAAGGGGCCTGAGGCTCCCAAACGACTCATCGAGCGCGAGCCGTTCGATCGCATCAAGCTGGATGCCGCGAATCGCGGAGTCTCGATCGACGTCTTCCCGCTGAATTTCCCCAACGGCAAGATCCCCGCCAACAAGGAAACCCCGATCCAACTGCGGCTGATCAAGTATCCGTTTCGCATCTATGAGCTCAACTGGCGCGCGGTCGACTCGATTGAATTCCACGGCGAGATCCTGCTGAAGGAAGCCCGACGACTCGTTGAGGCCAAGGAATACAACGAGGCCTTCGAGTACCTGTCGTTCATCTACCAGAATTACCCGAAGCTCAACGGCGCTGACGATCTGATCTACAAGTTCCTGTATGACAACGCCATGAAATTCTTCGAGCAGAAGAAGTATGGTGAGTCACTCGCAATTCTGGACGAACTGTTCAACCGCAACCCGGACTACCGCGTCGACAAGATGGACGTCGGTGCAGCCATCGGCCGGTTGTTCGATCAGATCATGAATCAGACCGTATCGCAGGGTGACTTCGGACCGGCGCGCAAGACGCTGATCCAGATCCGCATCCGCTACGGCGATCGGCAAGGCGAGACGATCAAACGTTGGCAGGACCTGCTCTCGGGTATGGCCGCGAAGAAGCGTGATGAGGCCCAAGACCACCTGAACAATCAGCGCTATCGCGAGGCGATCGCGACCTCGAAGGAAATGCTGCGGATCTGGCCCGATGTGCCCGGTGGACGGGATCTGGCTCAGACGATCGTCGAGCGGTATCCGCTGGTAATCGTGGGCGTCACGCAGGATGCAACGGCATTCGATTCCGCCCGCTTCGACGACTGGGCCGCACGACGAGCCGGCCGATTGGTGGAACGACGCCTGTGCGAATATATTGCTCGCGGCCCCGAGGGCGGACGCTACGCTTCGCCGCTCGGGTCGCTCGAAACCAGCGACGACAACCGGCAGTTGTTCCTGCAACTCGATCCGGCCCGCGTGAAGACCGAGCGGTCCAGTGTCACAGGCTTCGATATCTCGAAGCGGATCCTGGCGATGGCCAATCCCGATGACAAGGCGTATCTGCCCGCCTGGGGATCGCTTGTTGCGTCCGTCGTCGTCGATGAGATCTATCGCGTGCAGATCAATCTTCGCAAGCCGCACGTGCTGCCCGAGTCGCTCCTGCAGACCATCGTGCAAACGGCGACAGTGCAAGGAAGTACGGCCGCCGATGGACCGTACACCGTCGGGCCGAAACGGCCCAACGAAAACTCGTTCATGATCAATCGCGATTACTCGTTCACCCAGCCGAAGCAACCGGTGGAAATTGCGGAACGGGTTTTTGATGAAGCCGACAAGTCAATCAACGCGCTCAAACGCGGCGAAATCGATGTGCTCGACCGCATCTTCCCGTCCAGCGTTCCCCGCCTCCGCGGTGACGATGGCATCGTGGTCGGGCAATACACACTGCCGACATTGCATGTGCTCGTTCCCAACTTCCGCAAGCCGTATCCCGGCAGCAAGACGTTCCGACGTGCTCTGCTGATGGCCATCGATCGCAACGCGATTCTGTTTCAGGAACTGCTCGGCGGATTTCCCGGTCGCGGATGCACCGTGATCAGCGGACCATTCCCGCCCGGATTCGGACCGCAAGACTCCATCGCCTACGCCTATGATGAACGAATCCGACCTCGACCGTACAACCCGCGATTGGGCTTCACGCTGGTGAAACTAGCGGAGCGCGAGTTTATCGAACTCGAGCGCAAGAAACTCGAGGCCGAGCAGAAGCAGGCGGAAGCCGCAGCAGCAGCGACGGAGAATCGGGACCCGAACGCCCCTGCACCTGCCGCGACAACGCCAGCGGCGCCCGCAGTCGATCCCGCAACGAAGGCCCCGAAACTGGAGACGATCGTCATCGGTCACCCGGCCAACAGTATCGCTCGCGTCGCCTGCGCCGCCATCGTGGCGCAACTGCAAATGATCAACATCAAAGCGACGATGAAAGAACTGCCCAGCGATAAGCTGAACGATCCGGACGGTGAATGCGACTTCGTGTTTGCCGAAATCGTCATGTGCGAACCGCTCGTCGATGCCGTGCGACTGCTGGGGCCGGGCGGATTTCTCCCCGAGACAAATCCGTTCGTCAACCTCGCTCTGCGCAAGCTCGAAGCCGCCAAGGATTGGAAGGCGGCCAGCGATGCGCTCCGCGACCTGCATCGCATCGTGCACGACGATGTGACCGTCCTGCCACTGTGGCAGATCACCGAACACTACGCCTACCGAAAGTGGCTCAAAGGCCCCAGCAAACAGGCTGTGCAACTCTACGGCGACGTCGAACGCTGGGAACTGGGCGTTCGCACGGTCGATGAATGAAGTGACTGTGAAAAGCGGCTGAATCACATCCAGGCCGCAGGAAGCACGACGAGCTGTTATCACTGAGCACCCTACTATGCACCGACATTTCGCAAACCTCCCGAGTCGATTCGCTTG
>JBJOLO010000419.1:0-6864 GCA_046045565.1 Planctomycetota bacterium
TGCAGTTGAGCTTGCTCGCAGATGGTGGAGAACAGTTTGTCGAGCGTGGCGTCTTTCAGGTCGAGCGAAATTCGGGTTTGCAGTTTTTCCGGAGGCACGTCAGGGTCGATCACGACCTCGAGCGATTTCTGCTTGGCGATGCCGCGGGCCACTTTTTCGAACAACTCGGCTTGCACCCGCAGATCGTAGACCTCGTCTGGAGCCTGCACGACTGTACGCGTCGTTGGTCGGCCCTGCACGACCCGCTCGACTTTCGCAATGTCTTCCACCGTGCCTGTCGCCCAGATCTTCCCCTCGCGGAATTTGATGTCGAGCTGCGGGAATTGTTGCGTTAGCTTTTCGGCCATCTTGCGACCATCGCCTTTCACCGCCAAACCGCGACTCACCGAAACTTCCGTCGGCATCGGGATCAGCTGCAGCGCGTTGGATTCACCGTCGATTTGAAAGGTCAGATCGAAGCCGGCCAGCACCAGCGTGATGCGGTCCGACCATTGCATCTCGGGAAACGATCCGGTTGCCCACAGGTCATGCGGGATCGCCGACTCCAGATCGGGAACCGTCAACGACAATTCCTCGGCAAGCTGTTTGACAAGCTCGCGTGGCGTCGATAGTTCTTCCCACACAAGCGGCTTTTTTGCGGCCGCTTTGGTGCGCAGCTTTCCGGGCAGCTTCGCACATTCTTCGCGTCGCATAGAGGCGATCGTCGCCAGCCGCTTTGCGACCGGCTCCGGACCAACGTAACCAGCGGGGCCCACTCGGCACGCACCCAACTTGATTTCCTGCGCCAGGTAATTCAACGCCTCTTCCAACGGCACATCGCTCGCGCCAAACGAGACGCTCGTCTCGGGATCAACGCGGCGATCGATCAAGATTCCGACCCGCTGCGATTCAGCCAATCGCACAAGCCCATCGCGGAGTGCCCGTGTCTTCCACTGAAACGAAACGGGCGCATCCCACAACGCGTTGACCGCTGCGTCCGCCGGATCCCGCGCGTTGCCTCTGTCGCGCGAATTGGCTTTCTCGCGAGCCTCCCCCTTCGCAGCCGGATTGGTTTGCGGGCGACCAGCGGGGGGCGTGCGCGGGTTACCGGGGGGCGAAGCGGGCTGTGCCGCCACAGATCCCGTGATCGCTAGCACCGCTGCGATGGAAAAACCTTGCCAGTTTCGCATGCAAAAGTCCAGGAATCTGGGCAAGCAAAGTAAACCTTGCGGAGTAATTCGACGCGGTAAACCCGACGCACGAACAAAACGACAATTCTGAGACGATCTCGGCCGCCGAATCATTGTGGCCTCGCACTCACTTAATTAAACTCGAAAGTGTTGTTTTTGGGAATCATTCTCGTACAGAGAAAGTACTTCCGAGTGGATCTCACGAATTGCCGCACGCCTGTTCTGCATACGTTCTATCATCGATATCTCGACGACGAACGCTCCGCAGTTTTCGTTCACGAGGTTGCCAATCGTTACACGGTCAGCACGCTGGAACGGTTGGCCCTTCACGGTGCCCGGATCACCCGACGCGCTGCAACCCTGGCCATCGGCTTCTTGGGTGATTACTCGTCCAACGCCGTGCTCGGCCAAGCACTCCGCGATTCCGATCGCGGAGTCCGGATGCTTGCCGAGAACGGCATCCGCGAATTGTGGTGCCGCGACGGTAGCGACGTGCAGCGTCAGCAAATCCGCGTCGTCGAGTCCCTGAATGGGGCTCGAGATTTTCTCAGCGCCGAATCACGGGCGACCGATTTGATTGAGGAAGCGCCGTGGTTTGCCGAAGCATGGAATCAGAGAGCGATCTCGCTGTTCTATCAGGAGCGATACGAGGAATCGGCCAACGATTGCCATCAATCGATGGAACTGAATGGGTTTCATTTCGGCGCCGCGGTCGGACTGGGCCATTGCTATTTGGAACTGTCAGACGCCGTCGGGGCGCTCGAAGCATTCCGTCGTGCCTTGCGTATCAATCCGGACATGGAAGGCATTCGCGCCCAGATTCAGTACCTCGAGCGATCGCTCGAAGGCCACCAGTAACGTCGATGCTTCCGACCGGGCTCGCCGATATTCCGATCGACGAGCCGATCTCGACGCGTGATCCCCACTCGTCACGTTGATTCTTGCTATCGACACGTACCGGCTTCACGACATTGGGGATGGAGTCGGCTCTGGGAAGATCGCGTTCTCTTCGTTCTCTTCACCGCGCCAGGCTGGCGGGCCAAGAAAATGGCTATAGATCTGGATGGCGGTCTGAACCCCCGACCAGCCTGCCATGGCCAGACAGAGCACGAGCCCCACGATCGCGATCCGCCGGCGTACGCCATGCGTTCCTATCGCGGCAAGCACGAGGCCGAACACGGCTAGGAAAAACGCCGCGACCGGCACATAGAAAATAACGGTCAGACTGCAGAGCGCCATCGCCAGGGCCAACGCCGACATCCAGATCCCGACCGCCTGCGACTCGGGACGTACCCCTGCGTTTCCCGATCGTTGGAAACTCGCATTCCAGTTCGAGGCAAACGGCGAACCACGGCGGGGCTCGACCGAGTCAGCCTTAATCGGGACGACCTGCGGCGAGGAACTTGATTCCGAGTCGACCACTGTTGCCGTGACAGCGTCGGCCGTTCCGGGGGCTGAGTGCGACCGCTGGAGCGTGACGGGGGAGCGTCGCACGGGCGGCAGATCCGATTTCGTGCCGAGTCGATTGAAGGTCGTTCCGCAGCGCCAGCAGCGATTCACCGCTCCCATTAGTTCTTCGCCGCATTTGGAACACGTGACCGTCATCCGCGTCGCCTTTACTGCGAACCAACCGTAAACGGCATAAAAAAACTCCCATCGGACTACGACGGGAGCTTCTCTGGAGCGATGAAAATCAGCGGTAATGCAATCGACGGCGAGGCCGCGATTACTTCACCAGGTTTGTCACATCCGCCAAGACGTTCTCGACATCCTTATCCGAGAGCTTGTCCTTGCCGAACGCATGATTCGAAGTCACCTTCATTTTGTTCCACATCAACACCGTGACATCGGCGTCCGCCGAAATACGATAGTTGTCTGGACCTTCCGCCGTCGCGAAGGTCGTCAGAGGAGTCTTGGAAATCTTTTGGGCCGAAGCAAGGCCTTTCAGCTTGGCTTCCGCCGTATCAGGTTCGTCGGACATGTAGATGACAAAAGCCTTCATCTTCTTGTCCGAATTCTTCGCTACCGCATCGTCGATTTTCTTAACAAGACCTGTTAAGTCGTCCGAGAGTCGTCGCGTGAAGACCGCCACGACCGGACTGCCGCCGTACACTCAGCGATAGCACAACGTTTTGCCCTGATTGGGGCCGGTGCAATCGGTGACGCTGAACGTCCCGACCGACTCGCCCACATTCAGGCCGGATTTCAGGTCCGCCGCGATCGCCGCCCCTGCAATAGCAAGCATGGCGACAGCGGAGGAAACCACAAGTCGTTTCATTGCATGTTCCTTCCTAGATGAACAACAACAGACAGATCGCTCCAGATTGCCCCGAATTCTAGCGAATCAAATGGGCTGTGGCGAGTCTATCCGGCCCGGATTTTTCGACCCGGACCCATGCTGGGGTGGAATCTGGATTCAGGTTCTAGTGACACCAATCGTTTTCAACTCGGAGGCTGAAAAGAGAGAAAGAGCCCAACTGCTTCGTTGTCCTTGGTTGGCACTTCCACCCCAGTCCCCTGGACTGGTTGGGGCTTGGGTGCCACTGCCAGGTGAGCATGATTTTCTGAGGCCCTCAAAGCCTCAGAAAAGCAGGATCAACTGACAGTGTCAGATCACACCACAGATGCATGGAATGCTGGGGCATCACCCAATCTGAATCGGGGCTGGGGTGGAATTTGGACTCATGGTCAGGTGACATGAAAAGGCTCTGCTGAAAACTCCAGAATCTGTAAGAGCCAACGGCTTCGGTATCCTTGTTCAGCACGAACACCCCAGTCCCCTGGACTCGTTGGGGAGATGATTGGCATTTCAAGATGCTGTGGTTCAATCAACACTGTCAGCCATGACCTGCAAGGTCATGCCTGGCAGTGCCACCCAGATCAGCACTTCCACCCCAGTCCCCTGGACTGGTTGGGGCTTGGGTGCCACTGCCAGGTGAGCATGATTTTCTGAGGCCCTCAAAGCCTCAGAAAACCAGGATCACCTGACAGTGTCAGATCACACCACAGATGATTGAACTGCTGAAGCATCACCTAATCTGAATCGGGGCTGGGGTGGAATCTGGACTCATGGTCAGGTGACATGAAAAGGCTCTGCTCAAAACTCCAGAATCTGTAAGAGCCAACGGCTTCGGTATCCTTGTTCAGCACGAACACCCCAGTCCCCTGGACTCGTTAGAGAGTTGATTACCAGTTCCTGCTTCTGTGGTCCAATCAACACTGTCAGCCATGACCTGCAAGGTCATGGCTGGCAGTGCCACCCGGATCAGCAGTTCCACCCCAGTCCCCTGGATTGGTTGGGGCTTGGGTGCCACTGCCAGGTGAGCATGATTTTCTGAGGCCCTCAAAGCCTCAGAAAAGCATGCTCACCTGACAGTGTCAGATCACACCACAGATGCATGAACTGCTGAAGCATCACCCAATTTGAATCGGGGCTGGGGTGGAATCTGGACTCATGGTCAGGTGACATGAAAAGGCTCTGCTGAAAAATCTGCCAGATGAAGAGCCTACGGCTTCGGTGTCCTTGTTCAGCACGAACACCCCAGTCCCCTGGACTCGTTGGGTAGTTGATTACCAGTTCCTGCTTCTGTGGTTCAATCAACACTGTCAGCCATGACCTGCAAGGTCATGGCTGGCAGTGGCACCCGAATTAAACCAGCAGTCCGGTGCGAGCCATTTGCTGCAGGGTATCGTCCACGATTTTCTTGAGCATCGGCCGCACTCGGTCCGGATCTTTGATCGCGACACCGTTCTCATGAATCATGATCGAGCCCGCCTGCACCTGCGCCACCAGGGACTCGACCAGCGTTTCGCGATCGGATGTTCCGTCGAGCTTGCGTAACAGTTGCCGCTGCAGATCGGTCAACTGCGTGGTACCGTGGAACAGGTTCGAAACCATTTTCGAATCCTTGGCCTGGGCCCTCGCCACAGCCGACGCCACTGGACGATCGGCAACTTCCAGCACGGGGGTCAGCGGATAGACCGACAGTTCCACATGCGTGGTAGCAAAACAACGCAGCAACGGCTCGGCCAACGACTTTGCTTCGCTGTCGTCGCGATCGGTGTCCATCAGCACGGGGCCGCTGTAAATGCGAGACCGCGACGCGGCCAGCAATTCGCGAAAATTGACGAAGCGGGGCCAGACCGACCGCAAGTGCGTCATCGCGGCTTTCATTAGCGGCTCGCGCGTGGTCATCGTTGAGCCGGGCCGCGCAAACGTGACGCGATCGCGTGATTGAAAATCGGTCACCGGCGATTCCGGTGCCGCATCGCTTCCCACGTGCAGCCCGAATACCGCCTCCGGCCCCGGATTGCGTTCGAGCTTCACCTCGCGACGACATAGCAGCGTCTGGCGGAATAACCGATTGCGCACAAAGTCCATGTATTGCTCGCGCTGCACCGCATCCGCCGACAACGTGCGCAACATGTTCGCAACGTCAGGCGAAAAATTATTCACCGACATAACGCTGAAGTCGGACTCGCCCAGATACTGAAGCTCGTGCTTCTCCGCACGTCCAATGAACTCGTGGAAATACAACGGCGTGTTCACCACCTCCAGAAACTCATGCAGCAAATAATAGTCTTCTTTGCTTTGCAGCAACTTCAGTTCGTCGTTCAGCAGGATACCGTACGGATTCTTCTCGACCGGCACCGACTTTGCCAGAAAATCGACGAGCGCCCGCGCCTCGCGTAACTGCTCGGCAGGCTCTTGGAAAAACTGAGCCCGATACAGCATCACGTCGCGAATCATGCCGCGCATGCGCCAGCCGGGATACGTGTTGTAGCTGATGTAGCCGATACCTTGCGGCTTCAACAGCTGACGGCAGATCGAGAAGATCTTCTCCTGCACCGAGGCGGGTACCCAGGAGAACACGCCGTGTGCAATCACATAATCGAATTCGCCCCAACTCGCATCGACAGCCGCGATATCGGCGTGACGGAGCGACAGGTTTTTCAGTCCCAACGAGTTCGCGAAGGCCGTGCCTTGGGTAATCGCCTGTTGTGACAGATCGATACCGATGAATTCGCTTTCAGGAAACCGTTCGGCCATCGGCAGCAGGTTCCCGCCGCTCGCGCAGCCCAGTTCGAGCACCCGACAGCGGTCGGGCATGGCCGGCTTCATGCCGAAAATCGTGCCGATCGTCGCCAATCGGCTCGGATGCGTCTGCACGAACGGGAAACTTTTGTACGGCACTTCGTCGTATGCGTTCACGCTTCCCGCAGCCGTTCCGCTCATCCTGGCATTCCTTATCGAACCCTGACCATCGCACGATTGGAGCATTCACCTCACGGGACCGATGCCGGTAAGGCGTTCCGTAAATGCGTCGCCCCGAGCAACACTCATGTGCCATCGCCCAGCCCGTCAAATCCTCTGCAATGAAAACGGCGAACCCGTAAGCAAGGATGAAGGCCTCGGCACCGGTCGCTCTCCCTATCGCGAACATCCCGCGTCATCCGCCCTAAAGCGGGGTGTACGCGGACGATACAACCGGCAGAGTCTACGTCGGGTGGCACTGTCAGCTCACACCACAGAAGCTGGAACTGCTGAGCTACGTTCCAATCTGAATCGGGGCTGAGGTGGAATTTGAATGACGGTCAGGTGACATGAAAAGCCTCTGCTGAAGAATCCAGACGCTGTAAGAGCCAACTGCTTCGTTGTCCTTGTTCAGTACGAACACCTCAGTCCCCTGGACTG
>JBJOLO010000546.1:0-5031 GCA_046045565.1 Planctomycetota bacterium
GCCGATCCCGGGCACCCTTGGATCAGGAGATCACTCGATTCGCAATGCGGGGCAGGCACGTATCGCAAGCGCTAGGCCTGCCATTTTTTCATCATGATTCTTCGGACCGCTCATTCGTGCACGGCTTTCCCGGCACCCTCATTCGCTCACGGACACAAGGGACAACGCCGACAAGAATAACTCGCCCAATCGCCAGGCAACTGTTTCCCCACGACACGTTTCTCGCTGCGTCAAGCACTTCGAAATAAGCACTTCGAAATAAGGACTTCGCTATGTCAACGGTAAGGGTCGAAGATATCCGGAACCTGGCATTGTGCGGGCACGGTGCCGCGGGCAAGACGACGCTGGCCGATCACTTTCTTCTCAAGTCGGGCGCGGTTACCGGTGCGCACAGCGTGGACAACGGCACCAGCATCTGCGATTTCGACGCGGAGGAGAAACAGCATAAGTACTCGATCGAGGCCAAAGTCACACATTTCAACTACGCCGGTAAGCGATTCAATGTGCTCGATACGCCTGGCTATCCCGATTTCATCGGCCAGACGATCGGAGCGCTAAACGGTGTCGATCTGGCGGTCATTGTCATCAATGCCCACACCGGCATTGGCGTCAACACGCGCCGTGTCTTCGCGGAAGCGGAGAAAGCCGGCATCGGCCGCGTGATCGTCATCAACAAAATGGACACCGACAACATCGACTTCCCCGCACTGATTGAGTCGATCAAGGCGATGTGGGGCAAGTCGTGTGTGTTGCTCAACGTCCCGATCGGCCATGGTCACGATTTCAAAGGGGTGGTGAGCACCCTGCATCCGGTCCAAACGCCGGGCACGCTCATGGATCCGGAAACGATCCGGGATCAACTGATCGAATCGATCGTCCAGACTGACGAAGCGGTGATGGAGCGTTATTTCAACGGGGAGCTTCCGGACGACGAGCAGGTTGCGAAGTTGATGAAGCCCGGCATTGCCAAGGGTGTGTTTGTGCCGATCCTGTGCTGTTCGGCCAAGACCGATATCGGCATCCCGGAACTGCTCGAATTCCTGGCTGTCGATGCACCGTCCCCCGCCGATGTTGTCCGCACCGCGAGCAAAGACGAGCAGCAGATCACGCTCGGCACCGACCCGCAAGGTCCGCTGGTGGCTCGCGTCTTCCGCACTCGCATCGACCCCTTCGTGCAGAAACTCAGCTTCATCCGCGTCTACTCGGGACACCTCAAGAAGGACGAAACGGTCCACGCTAGTTGTTCACGGCGAGGCATTAAGCTGGGACAGATTTTAGAAGTGCAGGGGTCCGAGACGAAGCCGGTCGACGAGGCGGGACCGGGCGATATCATCGCGATCGCCAAAACCGAGGATCTGCACACCGGCACGGTGCTCGGCGACTACACGCTGCCGCCGATCCAGTACCCGCAACCGATGGTTGGCTTGGCGGTGATGCCGAAAAGCCACAGTGATGAAAGCAAACTGTCGGGCGCGTTACACAAGGTGGTTGAGGAGGATCCCACGTTCAAACTGGATCGCGACGCGCAAACGCATGAGCTCGTCGCGACCGGCATGAGTGAGTTGCATCTGACGATCATCCGCGAACGGTTGCATCGCCGTGAGAAGCTGGATGTGGAAACCAAGCCGCCCAAGGTCCCTTTTCGCGAGACGATTCAGGTTCCGGCAGAGGGAATGTATCGCCACAAAAAGCAAAGCGGCGGTCGCGGACAGTTTGGCGAAGTCCACATCCGGATGATGCCGCTGCCGCGCGGCACTGACATCCCGACGTTCTGTTCGAAGGAACGCTTTCCGGCGATGAAAGAATACCACTACGACGCCGAGAACAATTTCCTCTGGGTCAACTCGATTGTCGGCGGATCGATCCCGACGAATTTCCTGCCGGCGGTGGAAAAAGGGTTTAAGGAACGGATGGCTCGAGGCGTCATCGCCGGCTATCAGGTCCAGAACGTGTGCGTCGATGTCCATTTCGGTAAATATCACGATGTCGACAGTTCGGAAGCCGCCTTCAAGACCGCGGGCTCGATGGCTTTCCGCAACGTGTTTCAACAGGCACATCCGGCGCTGCTTGAGCCGATCGTGAAGATGTCAATTACGGTGCCCGAAGCCAACGTCGGAGACGTCTACAGCGACATGTCGGGCCGAGGTGGCCGGGTGCAGGGCAGCGATGCGGCGGGCGGCAGTTTTCAAACAGTCCAGGCCGAAGTGCCGCTTCGCGAAATCGCCACCTACGCCCGCACGCTCTCCAGCATGACGGCAGGGCAGGGGAGCTACACCATGGAATTCAGCCACTACGACGTGATGCCCGCGAACGTCCAGCAGGAAATCATGTCCAAGGCGAAACTCCACGAAGAGGAAGAGGAGGAGGAAGAGAAGTAAGCGCGGCGATCGTAGGCCTTCCTTGTTCTTGTCCTTGTTCTTGACCTTGTTCTTTTTTTCCTTGTTCTTGTTCAGCGGCTTCAGGCTAATCCGAGTGTCACGGTACGGGCCTGATGCCGATCTTTTGCAGACGAGAGCGAACTGCTTCGTTGTCCTTGATTAGCACTTCCACCCCAGCCCACTGGAATGGCTGGGCAGTTGGTTAGCACTCCATTCTTTTGTGGCGCAAACGACACTGTCAGCCATGACCTGCGAGGTCATGGCTGGCAGTGCCACCCAAGAGTGACACCCAACAGTGCCACCCGAAAGGGCCAGCCAGCAGTGGAACCCGAAGTCGCCCGACGCCCTCCCTGTATCGGCTGCGCAGCGTTAAACTGTAGCGATCAATCGCCCTGTGCCTAAATTTCGTCGTGGAGGGGGCCGAAACAAGATCGTAGTGGAGCAGCAGTTTGAACGAGCTGGTTGTTCCGAAAACGGCTGCGAAGCCCGAACCGACACGCATCACGGTCATGTTCACGTCCCACCAAGGCATCCTGTCGTTCTGCATGCGTCATTCCGACTGCATTTGTAGCTGTCCGGGTTAGCCCGGATTGCGTGCGATGCGGACCGGTCGTCCCCCGATCGGCTCCCAACGGTTCGTCTCGCTCCCCCCGCCGTTCAACGACCCAGGAACCTCCCCATGGCCTCGGACTTCCGACTGAAAGAACAGCTGCCCGAACTGACCAATCGCATTGTCGGCACCTATACGCGGCATGCGAAGATCAGCCATCTGGGCCATTGCCCGCTGCCCAAGTACGAGGAGATCATTTCCGCCGTCGAGGACCTCACCGACATCATCTTCCCGGGTTATCGCCGTCGCGAGGGACTGCACATCGGCAATGTCACCTATCACGTGGGCGATCTCATTGACGGACTGCACGATAAGCTGACGCGTCAGATCGCGCGAGCACTGCAGCACGACGATCGCATCACGCGGACGTCGGTCTGCAGCGAGTCGGAGGAAGTTGATTACGAGGCGAAAGGTCAGGCGATGGCCATTTCGTTCCTGCAAGCGCTGCCCGACCTGCGAGCCATCCTGGCGACCGATGTGCAAGCGGCGTTTGACGGTGATCCGTCGTGCAAAAGTCCCGACGAGGTGATCTTCTGCTATCCGGGCCTCGAGGCGATTACCGTCTATCGCCTGGCTCACGAGCTGTACCGGTTGGGAGTCCCGTTCATCCCGCGGATGATGAGCGAATGGGCTCATCGTCAGACCGGAATCGACATCCATCCCGGTGCACGGATCGGCGACCACTTTTTCATCGACCACGGCACCGGCGTAGTGATCGGCCAGACCTGCGAGATCGGCTCGTATGTGAAGATCTATCAAGGCGTGACCTTAGGCGCGCTGAGCTTCCCGACCGACAGCAGCGGCAACCTGATTCGCGATCAGAAGCGCCACCCCACGATCGAAGACCGGGTCGTTATCTACGCCAACGCGACCATTCTGGGCGGCCGCACCGTGGTCGGCCACGATTCGGTGATCGGTTCGAGCGTCTGGCTCACGCACAGTGTCGAGCCTCGCACGACCGTCACGATGGAGAAGCCCAGCCTGCGAATCCGTTCCGAGGCACAGGAAGACCTGCTGCAGGCCAACTATCAGATCTAACAATGATTGCAGTCGCTCGGCTCCGATTTTAGAATGCTCCGGAAGTGAAGGAGCCTCATGTCGGACATCACGCTGCTATTGGAAAAGATCGAGCAAGGCGATGCGCAGGCGCCCGAGCAGCTTTTGCCGCTCGTCTATGACGAACTGCGAAAACTGGCGTCCGCGAAGTTGGCTCATGAAAAGCCCGGACTGACGCTGCAGGCAACCGCGCTGGTGCACGAGGCCTATTTGCGGATCGTCGATGTCGACTACAGCCAGCGTTGGAACAGTCGCAAGCATTTTTTCGGGGCGGCTGCCGAGGCCATGCGCCGGATTCTTACCGATCGGGCTCGCCGCCTGAAACGCAAGAAACATGGCGGCGATTTGCAGCGCGTGGAACTGGACGCTGCCACGATCGTCGAACCCGCTGACCGCTGCGACCTCGAGTCGCTCGATGCCGCACTCGAAAAATTTGCAAAGGCCGACCCCACCGCCTGCCAATTGGTCAAGCTCCGCTACTTCACCGGCCTCTCCATCCAGGAAGCCAGCGAAATCCTGGAGATCTCTCCCCGAACCGCCGATCGCCTTTGGGCTTACGCCAAAGCGTGGCTGCTGAGCGAAATGCAGTCCGATCGCGTCTCCTCAGATTCGCAAACCAATACCGCCCAACCGAGCGAATAACGCGGGCTGCGCGCTGGAAACTTGGATTTCCGGTAGTGCGTTGCGCTTTCGGATTGAACGGATCCAAATCGATTCGCCTGCATTGCTTTCCTCGCATCGCTGTTGCGTGCAGCGTTCGAAATGGAATCCACTTTTGAACCGAACGCTTGCCTTACTCCAGATCGCGTTCAAATGAGCGCGGGGCCCTCTCCCTTGCGCAAGCAAGGGAGGGGGCATGCCGAAGGCAATACTGTTCGGCACGCTTTTTGCGCCATGGCATACAGATGGTATCTAGCGGTTCCTGCAATTGCGCATGTCGGACGAAGCCGTGTGCGCGAATTAGGGTTGGGGCTTGTGTTTGGTGAT
>JBJOLO010000554.1:0-4797 GCA_046045565.1 Planctomycetota bacterium
ACGTGCCGCCATGAACGGCATCGAAGAGGTGGAACGCGAGCTAAGCCTCAAGATGCTCGCCGGACTTGCCCAGATCCCCGAAGTACGTCTTCACGGAATTGCCGATCCGCAGCGAGTGGCCGAACGATTCCCGACCTTTGCCATTACGCACGCGAAGAAGAAGACCAGTAAGGTCGCCATCGATCTTGCCCATCGCGGCATTTTTACCTGGCACGGCAATTATTACGCGCTCAATCTCACGGAAACGCTGGGGCTGGAACCGGAAGGGATGGTTCGGATCGGTTTGGTTCATTACAACACGGCGGAAGAGGTCGACCGATTGCTCGCCGAACTACGCCATGCCGAATAAGTGCTGCGAATGATTACCACGATCAGGCGGGTGTTTCCGCCTTTTCGCCGATGGCACGCAAGAGCTCGAAGGTAAAGATGCCGGTGTCGTGGCCGTCGCTGAAATCGATTGAGTACGCGTAAACACCTACGGGCTTCATTCCCTGGATGGTGAGCGGCGCGAGCTCCGCATCGGTCAGGACGGGTAGCAGATTCACGACCGGCGGAGCCGACTTCTTTTCGCGGCACGTCGCGCACGGGCAGGCGTCGCGGAGCACACGCGGCGTGTAACGGCGTAACTCGCCGTCAGACCAGCCGATTTCGATGGCAGCCCCGACTCGTCGGATACTCGTCGGGGTTGGATTTCCCAATGTCATTGGCGGAGCCGTTCGCAACTACTTCTTGAGGCCTTCGGTTTCCAATTTGCGGAAGGCGTCCACATTGAAGCCTTCGTCCTTTGCCTTGGTGGCCTCACGGATGATGTCGGCACGCCCGAGGTGAATCTTCTTGTAAGTGTCCTCGGAGATCACGTAGTACCAATCGGCAAAGCGATCGTTGAGATCGGCGACCTTGTCAGCCGCTTTCTTCTTGCGATCGCGCCAGTCGGCCAGCTTCTTTTCATTGCTCTTCTTGATCCGTTCACGCTCGGCATCCACCGCCGTCTTCGGTTCGTCGGGGTTCTCTTGAGCTACCGCTTCGGCCGAACCTGCATCCGACTTGGTCGGTGCCGGTCCACCTTGACCCTGCGCATCGTCCGCAGCGGCCGGTTTGTCGTCCTGGCATGCACCGCCGTTGCCGCTTTCCGACTTGGCCTCAGGCGATGCCTTTTCGGCGGGCGGAGCCACTGGCGGTTCCTGCGGTTCGGGTTCCAGGTCGGGTGCGGAAATGCGGGACTCGTCGAAACGGGCCATCGCAAACAAGAAGCGATTCAGCTTCACATCGCTCGCATCGTCCTGGCGACCGGTGATGTCACCAAACCGCAAGACAAGCTCCACGCCGTCCTTCAAGCCGACCACCACTTCACCATTGGCCGAGCGAATATCGCCACCGGTGGTGAAATGGAATCCGGCCGAAGACAGCGAGGCCAGGCTTTCCTCATTGTCCGCCAACGACTGGTCTGCCTTCAGTTCGGCAGAGAGACCTTTGGGCTTGCGCAGCACATCCACGATCTGCAGGGCGTCCAGTGCGGTTTTGAGATTGTTCAGTTTTTCGCCGTTGAGTTCCTCTGTTTCGGTAAGCGTATTGGGAATCCGCAACGGTTCGGCTTGCGATTTCGGGTTGCGTCGGAAGGTGACGATTTCGTTCACGCCCCATTGATTGGCGGCATTGTCGAATTTCAGGTCGGCTTCCATACGCGGATCAAGGATCATTCCGACATTGGTTGGCACCACCGAGTAATCTTTGATCACGACGCGCTCGATGGATGTCGGCTCAATCTTCAGTAAATCCTTTTCAATCCAGTCTTCGAACTTCGTCTTGATCTTTTCGAGTTCCAATTCGACGACGTAAACCGGATCCTGGTTCGGAATGCGAACGAAGCGTCGTTTGGGATTACCGCGTTCGGGCTTGCCGATCACGATCGCAGCGAGCGAACGGCCGGTAGAATCGCCGACCTTCACCATGCGTCCCACGTTCTTTGCGCCGGCTTTCACCTTATCGGCGTCCGGTTCCACCACGCCGAACAGTTCATGTTCTTCGCGGAGGTCCGTCGCGACATCCAGAATGGTGAGGCTCATCAGGCTGTTGGCGACATCGCGTAGTTGATTCTGCGCGTCGGCCGGATAATCGCTCTTCGACGGAATGACCCACTTGCCTTCGGAGTTCTGCTGCACTTTCAGCGTCTCGATCGACCCCATCGTCTCGTCATAACTGACGATCTCGATGCTTTTGGCGGCGAGAGGATCGGTGAAGTTTTCAAACAGGTTGCCGTTTTTTCGCGTAACCGCCGTCTCGGTCGAGGCAGACGGATACGTGATAAACGCCAGGATGGAAACGACGGCCGCAGTGCCGACAAAAGCCAGCGTTTTCATCGAATCATTCATCGAGTAGCACTCCTAGTCTATTCGAGTATCGGGATTCCAACGTTTCAGCCCGACTCGTACTTAGCGCATTCTGGTTTTGGCAATACCTTCGCGTTCACGCAATCGTCGCTTCACGAACACGATCAATCCCACCAACAGCGGCGGGATAGGCGGCAGGACAACGGCCCAGATCTTGAATTCGTTTTGAATTCGCTGAATCTTGGCGTCCATCTGACGGCGAATTTCCTCCGTCTTCTTCGTGAGTTCGGTCTTCAATCGTTCGCGCGTGATTGCCAGTTTCCGTTCGGCCGCGTCCTCAGCCAACTGCTTGCGACGCTCCACTTCCAGGAAGATTCCGGGATCGATACGTTCGCCAGCCTTCTGTCGAGCTTGAATGTCGTTCCATTCATCGACTGCGGCCTTCTTGGCTGCCTTCGCTTCGTTCTCAGCCTTGGAGAGGCTTTGCTTGTTCTCGGTTTCGTACTTGTCGCGCTCTTCACGTTCGCGTTCGCGAGCAAAATTGGTCTGCTGCTCGATGACCTTGAGCGTGCTGTATTTGGTTTTCCGTTTACGGACACCCACATAGGCGTCATCGCCAGAGAGCGAATCGATGACATTCAAAACGAACGTCACGTTCTCGAATCGCCAGTTGAATTCCTGTTCCGGTTGAGCCCGGATGCGGACAAAGGCGGTGCTCATCAAGTCGATATCGCCTACGAGGACTACATGCAGCGGCTTGCTTTTCGCTGCGGCCGTGGCGTCCTGTGGCTCGTCTTTGCCCGCTTCCTTTTTCTTCGCTTCATCTTTCTTTGCTTGGTCGTCCGACGCCTTGCCGTCGGCCGGGGCCTCGCCCTTGATGCGAGCCGCGAGGGTGTAGTTCACACCACGCTCGATGTGCTTGTTGCGGAACTCGAACGGATCCTGCTGGCCTTCGCGCACATCGGTTGGCGTAATCGTGCCAGACGACTTGCCCGTTCGCGCGATCGGAGTGAACTTGTACTTGCTTTCCGGGATCGCATCGAAGTTGCCGGGATAGGGGAACAGGACTTCCGTTAAGCCGGACGTGATCGGGTCGGCCGGGTTGAGCGGATCCGAAGCACCGGGCGCATCGGGATGCACGAATACGAATTCATCTCCAAGATCCGAGACCTGCACCTTCTTGTAGGGATTAAATGCCTGCCACACGACGTTCGGCTGGAAGGTGCCCTGGCCTTGCGTGCGACCATCCATGCGAACACCGAGTGCTCGCAGGAACCGGTCGATGTCGCCTTTGGGGGCCGGTGGTCCGCCACCGAACATGGCCATCGGATTTCGCTTCGGGTCGCCCGTGCCGGGCGCCTGCATCATCACGGGCATCGGATCTTCGAAGATTGCGGTCGGCATGCCTTTGTCGATCGCCGCCAGCAGATTGTCGAGTTCCGGTTGGCCGAGCGAGGAGGGCTGAACCACCATCAATACGTCGAATTTCGCGACGTCAATCGGCGCCGCCGGATCCACTTGCTCGACGTCGTATTGCTTCTCCAGTTCTTCAACGATCTGCTGCTTCGGGATATTGCGGAACGAACCGCCGCTCAGATCGAAACCGCCCTGCATGTTGGCATCGGTCTTAATGATTCCCAACCGTTTTCGCTCGCCCTTGGCCACGGTCGCGATCGAGCGAATCAGTTCGTACTCCACCGGGATTCCATAGTCGAAAAAGGGCACCACCACCTTTTCGAGACCGCAGGTGAAGGCGGCTCCGAGGATCACCGGTTCGTCTTTAAACACGCCGCGGGAGCGGGTTCGGACCGTTTGAGCACGAATGCCGTACTGCTTTTCCGCTTGAACGGCGGTTTCGCTAAAGGGCTCAATCCCTTCCTGCAACCGCACGCGGATTTTGCCGCGGGCCTGCGATTGGAACTCCTTCAGCATCGAGACCAGCGTGAAGCGAGTCTTGACGTAGTCTTCCGGGATCTGCGAGCCGATAAAGGCGTCGATGTAAATCGTGTGTTCGGCTTCGAGTTCCGCGAGGATTTTTCTGGTGTCCGGCGAAAGCGAACTGACGCGGCTCACCGTCGCGTCGACCCGACGGTCATAGGTGGTGAAGAGGATCGTCAGGCCGATGCCGAGTGCGAGCACCGAGCAGGCCCGAACCAGATAGTGCGTCGATCGGCTACCGCTGTCGCGACCGCCCGCCCAGTGCCGGCTACCGATCAGCACCATGCTGATGTAGAGCCCCAGGCAGATGATCATCACGAAGTAGACCACCGACGACGAACTGATCACGCCGCGACCCAGGTCATCGAGCTTGGCAGCCATGCTCCAGCGCGATACCAGTTGCGAAATCGACATCCGCTGGATGATCACGTCGGCGTACATGGCAAAAACCAGCGGTGCGTTGAAGGCAGCGCCGAGGATAAAACCGACTGTCAAATTGCGAGTGAGGAACGAAGCCACCATGCCGATGGCG
>JBJOLO010000652.1:0-5695 GCA_046045565.1 Planctomycetota bacterium
CAAGCCGAATGCATCGACAAGAGCCTGTCGCCGAAGGTGCGCGTCGGACTCCGGATAACTTGTTGCGGGATCGCCCGCGACGTCACTGCTCAGTCGACTGAATCCCCAGGCGAGCCGGACAATTTCGGGAAGACGAGGCTCCGGATTCACCAGCAACGCTTCAACCAGCAATGCACGGTGGCCGTATAAGGGTTGGACATCGCCGTCATGAAGCGGGTGGACCAACAGCACCGAAGTGAAGTCGTCGAGCGATCGGCCATGGGTGGATCGCTGTAACCAGCGAAGCAATCCCGGCCCACGCGCCTCCCAATGTTCGCGCAGCGGCCCGATTCGCAACACCAACTCACGCTCCAGGTTCGGGAAGGCGTTCATCATCGCAGCGACCAGCGAGTGGAGTCCGTCGACGAGCTGCGCGGTGTGCTGTGTGTCCATGGATGGCGCATGCGACTGCGAGCGGATCGTTGCGATTGCCCGTGTCACAATCTCGTCGGGAGATGACGACTCGAGCGTCGCGGCGACCGATTCCCGGAGGAACCGCTCGATCGGGATTCCACTTCCATGGAGTCGATCCAGCCAATGGCGGGACGGTTCTGCGATTGCCCGATGCCAATCGGCGTCGGAGATCGCGCGATTCGATTCGATAGCGGCGACTGCGTGGAGGCAACTTGCCAGCGGACTGGTAACCCAGCGAAGTCGTAGTGTCATGATCGGTGCGGCCGCCGCGCGGGACCCGTTGGCGAAATACCCAAGCGCGGGTCACGCATAAGGAACGTGCAGTCAGTGAAGCCATCGCATTGTAAGCCGCAGCGTACCGGCCGCAAGGTATCGGCAAAGCCGCAGGTTCATGGAAGAAGATCGGCAGGACGCGATCAGGCATGACAAGAGCAAGGTGAAGAACAGCGAGACAAGTTTGTCGGCGAGCCTGCGGCTATCTCGCCACTCGCTATCCGTGCGGCTACGATGAGGCATCGTCAGATCCTACAGCATCCGAATTTCAGGAGCAGCGAGCATGACCAGTCGCGCGAAGACAGAATATCGTTACGAGAAACTCACCTGGCCGGAAATCAATGATGCGGTCGACCTGGGCAAGGTCTGCGTGCTGCCATGCGGTGCGGTGGAGCAACATGGACCGCATCTGCCGCTGGATGTCGATCTGATCTGCCCCACAGAAATTGCGCGCGGTGCGGGCCGCGCCGTGCCTGACAAGATGCTCGTGTTGCCCACGGTTTGTTACGGCTACACCGGCCATGTCATGGATTTTCCGGGCACCATCAACAACGACTTCGAGCACTTCATGCACCATGTGCTCGATATCACCAAATCGCTGGCCTATCACGGTTTCAAGAAGATCGTGTTGCTCAACGGCCACGGTTCCAACATGCCGAACTTGGACCTTGTGGCGCGGCGCACCAACCTGGAGACCGATGCCGAATGTGTGGTCGCCGCGTGGTGGAATCTGCTGACGGTGGACAAAGAGTTCCTGCCGCGTTGGCGGCAAAGCAAGTTCCCCGGCGGCTGCGCACACGCCTGCGAACTCGAAACATCGCTCTACATGTATTTGGATGGCGACAACGTGCGCCGCGACCTGATCAAGAACGGGGTGATCAGCTTCAACGAAGAAAACAGCCCGTTTAATTGGGTCGATCTGTTCGCGGCGGGACCTGCCACGGTGATTTCGTGGACCAGCAGCTATTCCGATACCGGCGTCTTGGGCGAGGCCGAACTGGCGACGCCGGAAAAAGGAAAGGAAGCCTACGAGGAAGCGGTCAAGCAGCTGGCTCGCTTCATTGCGTGGTTCAAAGATCGCCCGAAAGATCAACGTCGCGAACTGCATCGCCGGCCACCCACGATGCCGATTCCATGGAACCAGCGCTCGCATGGCGAAAAGAGTCGCTAACATCGCCGACAACGATCTTTCGGATGAAGGGGAACGACCTCAGTGGATTCTATTCCCCAGGCTCCATACCAGCGACGGGAGGAGACAAACAACATGAGACCTCATCAATCGATGCCGCCATGTGTGCGGCAATCCTGGATTGCAAGTTTGCTGTCCTGGGCAACGATACTGACCGTTCTCAGCGGGCAGGCCATGGCGGCCGACGACCCGATCGAGATCGGTGGACGACGCGAATTGTTTGTCGATCATCACCTGATCGAGAAGCTGACGAATGCCAGTCTGCAATTGCAGCGTCCGCAGCCGGCGGGAGTGGCATTCAGATTTGATAAGCCGTGGGAGGGACAGGTCAGCGGATACGTAACGGTGCTCCATGACGAGGATCGTTACCGCATGTACTATCGCGGCCGCCCACTCACGGGTTACGGCGATAACGATCCGCGGGCAAAAGAAGTCACCTGCTACGCGGAGAGCATGGATGGAGTGACCTGGACGCGGCCCAACTTGGGTCTGGTCGCATTCGGCGGTTCCAAGGAGAACAACATTATTCTGGCGGACGTGGGGCACGCGACGCATAACTTCGCGCCGTTCATCGATACGCGACCGGGCGTTGCAAAGCAGGAACGCTACAAAGCAGTCGGCGGTAGCAGTGAGACGGGATTGCTCGCGTTTGTTTCCGAGGATGGCGTGCATTTCAAAAAGCTACGCGAAGAGCCGATCATTACGGGCGGTGCCTTTGATTCGCAGAACAACATTTTCTGGTCTGAACACGAAGGTTGCTATGTTTGTTTCTTTCGCACGTTTCGCAACGGCGTGCGCTGGATCACGCGAACGACCTCACCTGATTTTCTGCAATGGACTCCGTCGGTCGACATGACGTTCGGGGATGCACCGAACGAACATTTGTATACGAATCAGACGGTTTCCTACTTCCGTGCGCCGCACCTGTACATCGGGACGGCTGCTCGGTTCTGGCCGAACCGGCGTTCGTTGACCGACGCCCAAGTGGCGGAGTTGAAGCTGGATGCTCCGGAGAATTATCAAGGCTTGAAGCTGGAGAGTTCGGATGCGGTGCTGCTGACGAGTCGCGGCGGCAATCGCTACGATCGCACATTCCTGGAGTCGCTGGTGCGGCCCGGCCTGGACCTTCGCAATTGGACTGCTCGATCCAACTACCCGGCGCGCGGTGTGGTGCCGACCGGAGAGGCGGAGATGTCGATCTACGTGCAGCGGAACTACGGCCAGCCGACGCATTGCCTGGAGCGGCTCACGTTGCGGACCGACGGTTTTGCCGCCGTCCATGCGGGGTATCAATCGGGTGAAATGATCACGCGTCCGTTGGTGTTCGCAGGAAACCGTCTCACGCTGAACCTATCCTCGAGCGCGGCGGGCGGTGTGCGCGTCGAATTGCAGGATGCCGCAGGGAAACCGTTCCCGGGCTTTTCCCTGGAAGACTGCCGCGAATTGAACACGGACGATTTAGCGTGTACCGTGCATTGGAAAAATAACGCCGACGTCGGTGCGGTGGCAGGAAAAGCGGTTCGTATTCGCTTCCAGCTGAAAGACGCCGACTTGTATGCCATGCAATTTGTCAAACTGCCGTAGTGTCAAGACGCCACAGCATCGCGACGCCATGAAATTGGTGAAGAAAAAGATCGAGATGATCGCGTTGATTGCATCGCGGCTGTTGAGCCAATATAGTCTTGGGTAGCAATGATCCGGTCGCGACGTGGTCCGGATTACGACGCATCGAGTGGATGAGTGGGCGGACGATGCGAGGATAAGAACATGCGATTTTCATTTCGACTGGCCGAACTACTTAAATACTCTCCCGACCCGCGCCGACGCCCGGGCGTGATCAAGGCGATCTGCGATTACACGGGGCTGGATCGGCATCAGGTTGCGGCTTTGCTGCGCAACGAAGTGAAGCATATTCCGCTCGATACGCTTTCGCGGCTCTGCGATTTCCTGGTCGAGCACGGTCATGCGGCGCCGGATCAGTTGCCTGGCGCGCTGTTCGCCGTGGAGGCGGAGAATTTCTGGGAGATGCTCGCGCGGCGCAAGCGACTGGAACTGTGTGTGGGTGTGCGGCGCGAAGCGCACGATAGTTCGGACGGCGCCTGGGTTGTCGCCTCCGACTCGATCCTGCTCGGTGAACTGCTGAACGGCGTCTCCACGCTCGGCGGCACCGCCCAGTTGCGGCAATCGCAGCAACTTAAATGGGAACAGCGGATCCCGCACCCCGAGCACTTGAAGCAGTCGCTGGTTTGGGCGCCGGGCGAAGGGCTGTCAGAACAGGTGCGCGATCGGGCGAACGAGGTGTATGATGAGTTCACCAAATCGGATAGCGACAAGGCGTTGGTGGCACTGGGCAGCGTGAAGAGCAATCCGGTGGTCGAACTGGTCCTCTCGTCGGCCTTTCGCTGCGAGCCGTTCAAGTCGCAGGACGACGTGACGGTGCCGGGCCATCGCGCGTGTCCGTTCTACGTACGCTATCGCGATTTCGATCCGCATCCCGAGTCGTGTTGTGCGGGAACGCGGTTGAGCGGCTGGGAAGCGACCGAAGAATCGGGGATCTACTACGAGGATGCGAGCGGCGCGTGGAACTTGTGTCCTTGCGATGCGCTGCGGGATGCGGCCTTTGTGTTCTATCTGCATCGGGAGTCGCAGGGATGGCTAGAGATGGCGCTGGGCGGTTTTTCCGGCCGGGCGACGCGGATCCTTGCGAAGACGCTGTCGATGCGAGCCGAAGATTTCTGGCCGCCGGTGTACGAAGAATTCGGCATCCAGGTTGGCGCCTACATTGTTCAATACACCTATGCCCCGCAGGAAGAACGTAACCGCAATGTGTTGCGTTCCGACGTGGTGACCAGCACGAAGGTGATCCCTCTGGATCGCGAAGTGCTGCGACATCGTCTGGTGCCGTCGCAAGTGAAGGCCGCGCAGAAAAGCAAATAAGCTGGCGCGCTGCCTGATGGCTGCCGGTGAATCGCGTGTCTTCATCGAGCGATCACCGTTGAGGAGCCTGGCTGGTTCGATCGCAATACGGTTTCTATCACACCGCTTTCTTTAGCAAAGCAAGGGTTCGCAAGTGGAATTGTCTAACAAGGTGGCGTTAATCACAGGCGGAACACTGGGGATCGGGGCGGCGATCGCACGGGATCTCGCGCGACGAGGCGCCGACGTGGCGATCGCGGCACGCGTGCTGGAGGGTGCTGGCGAGTCGCTGCGCGACGAGATTCACGCGGCCGGTCGCAAGTGCCTGTTGATCTCGGCCGACCTTTGTCGACCGGACGATTGCGAGCGGGCGGTGGCGACGACGGTGAAGGAATTCGGCCGTCTCGATGTGCTCGTGCACAATGCCGGCGGGCCGTCGCCCGGCAAAATCGAAGACATCACGCCAGAGCAATGGCGGGCGACCATGGACTTGCATGTCAACGCAAACTTTTACCTCTGCCGAGCCGCACTGCCATGGATGCGCAAGGCTGGCGAAGGCGCCATCATCACGGTTTCGTCGACCGCCGGGATTCGCGGCGTACCGGGCGCGATCGCGTACGCCACGGCCAAAGGCGCGATCCCGCAATTCACACGGTCACTCGCCCGCGATCTGGCCGACGACAACATTCGCGTGAACTGCGTAGCGCCCGGAATCATCCGCACTCGATTCCATCACGACATGCCCGAAGAACGCAAGCAATTCAACCTCAAGAATCGCATCCCCCTGCATCGCGAAGGCACGAGCGAACAGGTGGCCGAAGTCGTGGCGCTGCTCGTGACCAACGACTACATCACGGGCGAAAC
>JBJOLO010000550.1:0-2808 GCA_046045565.1 Planctomycetota bacterium
GAGACGACGACCGAGGAATCGGGCTATTTTTCGCTGTGCGAAGGCCGGAACGGCAAAATCTATATCGGCACCGCAGCCTACGGGCGAAATGCGTTTCTCGTAGAGTTCGATCCGGCAACCGAAAAAATGCGAATCGTTCTCGATGTGCATAAACTCGTCGGCCTGCCGCTCACTCCGACCGGTTACGCAGCTCAATCCAAACTGCACACCCGCAATTACGTAGGACCCTCGGGTCTGATCTACGTCGGCTCGAAACAGGGCTATCCCTCGCCCGACGAGAAAAAGGCTCTGGAGCGCGGCGAAAAAATTCCGACCTACCGGGGCGGTTACGTCATGACCTACGACCCCGCAACCGACAAAGCGACGAATCTCGGCATGCCGATGCCTCTCAATGACGCACAAACCGCTGCCGGCAAAACCGAAGGGCAGGGCGTCATCGATGTTGTCGCGGACGAATCGCGAGGCTTGATCTACGTGGTCACCTGCGAGGAACAACACTGGATGCTGTATGACGAAAAGACGAAAGCTTTTCGCAAACTCGGTCCGATCCTCCGTGACCAACCCAATACGCTTGTGGATGTGCGAGGTCGAGGCACGGCCATCACCGTCGACTACAAAATCGCACGCTACGATCCGAACACCGATCGCGTTACCATCGATCCGCTCGTCGTCAGCGGCAAACCCTTTGCCGAATACCTCGGCGCAAACCGAGTACACCCGGATTGGCGACTGGCACCCGACGGCAAAACCGCCTACCTGCAACTGCTCGACGATCTGCGCATGTTTCGAGTCGACCTGTCAGGCGAGTCAGGCACTCCGGTCGTTGCGACCGATCTCGGCAATCGAATTGAGGGCGAGCACCCCGACTCGCGAGGATCGATTAGCATCGGACCCGACGGACGCGTCTACTCCGTTGTGCGAGTGGACAACAAGACGGGATTCGGGAGCGGCTACCTGCACCACCTCGTCCGACACGATCCTGCAACGAGCAAAATCGACGACCTGGGAGTCTTCTCGGTTTCCAATCCCAAGTTTTTTGATTTCGGCCCGCGACCCAATGGAACCACGCCACCGTGGAGCCACGGATTCCACACCCTACCCGATGGCACCCTCACGCCGTTGCATGTTGTCATGGCGATGATCGTCGCTCGCGACGGTACGATTTACGCCACCACCATCTATCCGTTCACCCTGATGAAAATCGAGAGCGTGAAGGCGACGCGATGAATCGCACCTTGCTAACCTACCTCTGCTTTACACTCGCGATTTCAGTGTCCCGCTCGGCAACCGAAGCACACCTTCATGCCCAAGACAAAACGCTGCGACTGGCAGGAATCACGACCGTCTATTACCACAACGCGCATGCCGACGTGATTCTCAGTCGCTACTTTGAAGGATTCACGCTCGACGGCAAAGGTGATTTTCCAAAACACCGTCTTGCCTCGATGTCCGTGGAGCAATTTCCAGAAAACGACAAGTCGCGAAGGTTTTCCCGCGAGCACAACGTTCCCATCTACAACTCGCCGCGGGCCGCAATCACCTTGGGCACAGACAAGCTCGCAGTCGACGGTATTTATTTGATCGCAGAGCACGGTCAGTATCCGGAATCTGACACCGGACAATTCGTCTTTCCGAAACGGCCCATGTTTGAGCAGGTCGCTCAAGTCTGCGAAGCCTCGGGCCGAGGCGTACCCCTCTTTTTCGACAAACACTTTGCGGACAACTGGCGCGACGCGAAGTGGATCTACGATGAAGCCGCCCGCCTGAAAATACCGCTCATGGCCGGCTCGTCCTTGCCGATCCTCTGGCGCAATCCGCCGGTGGACGTCGAACGCGACGGACCGCTCGCCGAAATCCTCGTCCTCTCCTACGGACGACTCGACTCGTATGGCTTTCACGCCTGCGAAATCGCGCAGTGCCTCGCCGAACGACGCAAGGGCGGAGAGACCGGCGTGCGACGCGTTCGGACACTCAGCGGCCCCGCGGCCTGGAAAGCCTTTGAAGACGGTACGGTCGATCGTGAACTTCTAGAACTTGCAAAAAACCGTTACCACCAGCGACCGATCGCACGTGACAAGCCGCTCCAGGAACTGGTCAAAGATCCCGTGCTGTTCATGATCGAACACAACGACGGGCTGCGGGTGAATATCCTCAACTTAAGCGAACTGTACATCGACTGGACCGCAACCTGGCGATACCAAGACGGCCGTCGCGAAGGCGCCGCCTTTTGGACACAAGAGGCGCGGCCGTTTTCCCACTTCAGCTTTCTTTTGCGTCACATCGAAACGTTCATGGAAACCGGCAAGTCGCCCTGGCCCGTGGAACGCACGCTGCTCACTACCGGAATCCTCGACGCAGCCCTGGTATCCCGCCGCGACCAAGGCAAACAGATCGACACGCCCTATCTGAACATCGCCTACCAATCGCCGTGGAATTGGAAACAACCTCCACCGCCAGCCCCCGACCGACCGCTGAACCAACAATAAATCGATCCGCCTCATGTACCCATCACGCAGTGTACCCATCACGCAGTGTACCCATCACGCAGTGTAGCCATCCGGCAGTGCAGCCATCACGTTCCGCGTGATGATCTGCCGAAGCAGCATCCGCATCGCGTTTCTTTATCAGCGATCGACGCGAATAGTAACTAGCTCAGATCACGCGCAGCGTAATGGCTACACTGCGTGATGGCTGCGTTGGGATCGACTGGCCAGCACGACGGCGAGCAGTGAAAGCAAAAAAATCATCCATTCGCCAATCGCAAAATACTTTGTCGTGGCGGGAATCCCCTCGAAGAGCACGAAGCTG
>JBJOLO010000666.1:0-2706 GCA_046045565.1 Planctomycetota bacterium
AAGCAGCGATGACGGGCGCATTCGTGATCGGGCCTTTGTGCGCGCTGGTCGCTTGTATTGCCACGATCGCGATCCTGGCATTACGGCGGAAATAACCGCCCCCGCGGGCGGATTTGGACTCGAACGAGCCATCACCGCCAATTACGATGGAGGGCGTCAAACACGGGGGACCTTCGATACCCGCCTTTGCGTGATCCCCGTCTTTGCCGTTCCATCCCGCCCTACGCACAATTTCGCCGAGCCTGAAAATGACTCTGGAGCGCTCCATTACGCAGATGATTCGTTGTTTCGCGAGGCACGATTGCTGGCTGAAATCGGGTTTCATACGATCCGTCTTGATGCGATACCGGTTGCTGCAATGCATCGCGGTTGCCTGCTTGGGATTGCTGCTTGTTGGCGTAGCATTCCTCACCTCGATTTCTGCGCAGGAAGTTCCCGGCGTCAATCGCCTGGCGCACCCCGAGGTGGCGAAAGAACTGGGGCTCGATGACGCTCAGCGTGCTGCGATCCAAGACCTGTTGCAGAAGCGAACAGCGGCCAGTGCTCTGGCCGACGCGGCTCAAAAAAAGACGGAGCTTGCCGCCATCGACAAGCAACTCGAGTCCGTGCTTAGCCCGGACCAGTGGCGAGCCTTTCAAGGACTCGGCGCGACCAAAAAACTGTCTTTCCAATTCCGCGATCAGAAGTGGGATGACGTCCTGAGCTGGTTCGCGCGTCAGGAAGGATTGACGCTGATCATGGACCGGGTTCCGCCGGGCTCGTTCACCTACGGCGACACGCGCGAGTACACGGCGACGGAAGCGATCGACTTATTGAACAGCGTCCTGTCGACTCGCGGTTTCACGCTGGTGCGTCGCGAACGCATGCTGCTGGTGCTGGAGTTGAGCGAATCGATTCCGCTGGAGCTGTTGCCTCGAGTGACACTCGAACAGCTGCCCGGACGCGGCCGTTTTGAACTCGTATCGGTCATGTTTCCGCTGGGAACGCGACCGGTCGAAACCGTGCTGGCGGAAGTGAAGCCATACCTCGGCCAATTCGGCCGTGCGATTCCGCTGCCGCAAAGCAAACAATTGCTGGTGGTGGAAACCGCGGGCAAGATGCAGACGATCAACTTGCTGGTCGCTGCCGTGCCCGAACCAAAAGTATCCGCAACCGCAACTTCCGCGACGCCCGCCGTACCCGTCTTCGCGGCGTACGCGCTGGGAAATCTAGACGCTGCTGCAGCACTGAAAACGGTCAAAGCCTTGATCGACAGCGAACGCATCACCGTCGATGACCGCACGCGTGTGCTCAGCGCGTACCTGATACCTACACAGCAACTCGCCGTCAAAGAGGCGATCGAGCAGATGATCCTCCAGCAGGCGACGCTCGCGCCGCAGCAGCCCGTCAGTTATCCACTGCAGGGACTCACCGTCGATGCGATGACGAAATACGTGACGTCGGTTGCACCAAGAGCCGTCGTGGTATCGGATCCCACGGCGAATCGTGTTCTGATTACGGCCGATGCCTCCGATCACGAGAAGATCGGCAACGCGCTCAAAGCGGTCGGGCTTGGCGCCGCACCCGCAGCGCAGGCATTGCGAAGTTATCAGGTCGGCATCAGTCAGGCCTCGGTGCTTTCCACTGCATTGAAGGCGATGCTGCCCAACAGTCAGATCATCGGCAACGACACCGTCGGCACGCTGATCGTGCGAGGATCCGAGGACGACTTGCGCGTGGCCGACGAGGTGGTCAACCGTTGGCGCGGCGCTCCGTCGGCGCAAAATGACACGCTACACAGTTTCCCGCTCGATCGCCCGACCACCGATACCTGGCTGGCGATGTCGGCTCGCATCGTGCCCGACGCGAAACTCTGGGTCGACTCCACAGGCAAACGACTTTTGCTTTTGGGCTCCGCCGCCGACAAGCAGCGGTTTGAAACCCTCTTGCCGCAGTTGCTGACGTCCTTACCCGCTGTGCCCGAGCGCAAATTAAAGCTCTATCAAATCGAGCCGTCGCAGTGGGAGCGTCTGAAGGGTTTGCGGGCGACGATGACCGAGTTGTTCCGCGATCTGAAATTGGTGGAGCCGACGAAAGCGGGCGAGCTGTTTGTTTGGGGTACCGACGCGGATCAAACGGCGCTCACCGAGTTGCTGGAGCAACTTCGGCAGGCCGTACCGGAGCCGGCCTTGCGATGGCCTAAAGCTTACGCCGTGCAAGGCAAAGACCCGACGCTTGTTGTCGAGCTTTTGCGCGATCGATTTCCCGACATCAAACTTTCGACTGACACGGCATCCGGACGATTGACGATCCTGGCGGACGAGGCGGGACATCGTTCGATCGCGGAATTGCTTACGCGAATGACGAAAGAGCTGCCCGATCTTCCACCGGTGGAACTGAAGCGGTACGACGCATCTGCGGAAGTACTCGCGCAGTTTGCACCGCTCAAGGCGGATCTCGAGAAGCGGCTTTCCCCGCTGCAATTGACGGTCGATGCCGCGCATCAAGCGATCTGGGCCTGGGGGCCCGCCGCGATGCAGGCTGAATTCGAAAAAACGCTCGCGCCGCTGCAGCAAGCGATCCCCGTCGAGCGGCAACGCATTGTCCTGGCCTACACGTTGCAACATGCAGACGCGACAAACGTAAAAGTGCTACTCGATCAAGTGTTCAAAGACATGGTGCTGGTCGCGGATGCGAAACGCGGTCAACTGGTCGCGACGGGCACGC
>JBJOLO010000556.1:0-3943 GCA_046045565.1 Planctomycetota bacterium
TCCGTGACGGATCCATCCGCGCGGCCCGGGCAGGTTCGCGCCAGGTCGAGATTGTCCTCGGCGGCACGTGTCCCCCGCGCAAACGCGGCTTCGTTCACGACCGGGATCAAGGTGAGCCGCCCAGCCAGCGAGTCGGGCGATACGGCCCCGGCCAAACGGCGAATGGCCACCATCGGCTCAAACTCGTCGCCGTGCACGCCCCCCGTGATCAGGAGATGCGGGCCCGAACGCCGGCCTGGGATTTCGATTGCCTGAAGCTCCATCGCAGTATGCTCCATCTCATACGAGTTCCTGGTCCTCGCTGTTGGTCACGTCGCGGACTCGGTACGAGCCGTCCGTCGTGCGGCGCCGCGCGTGATCTGGCGGACGACATCCAGTCCCACCCGCCGACTCCAGGCTTCCATGAAACAATGGTACATCGGTCCCGGCCTGCCGCTACCGATCGGCACGCCGTTGATTTTCGTCACCGGCATCATGCAGTAAGGGGTGCTCGATACAAACGCCTCATCAGCATTCATCACGCAATGGACCTGGATGTCGCGTTCGACAAACGGGATCGACAATTCGCGAGCGATGTCGATCGTGGTGGCGCGGCTGACGCCCGGCAAGATGTTGCGGCGAGTCGGAGAGATCAGCTGTCCCTCGGAAAACAACAGAAAATTACCACCGCTGGTTTCCGTGACGTTCCCATCCAGGTCGAGCAACAGCGCGGCGGCAGCGGGGTCGACGAGTCGAGCTTCCTGGTCGGCAAGGTAATAGTGCATCCGACTGCGGTACTTCATCTTCGGATCGAAGCATTGGGGCGGCACGTGGCGGATTGAGGGAGTCACCACGTGCATGCCGACCTCCAGCTTGTGCGACCACAATTCCCAAGGCATCGGAAAACTATGGATGCAAACCGTGGGCGTGGTATGTGCCGACCCGCCCGCCGAGCCCGCATATGTCGCGTACTCGCCCGCCGTCACGAAATGAATTAAACCCAGTTCGTCCTCGGTATCAATCAACGCCGTGTTGCAACGCAGCACTTCCTGCGAAATATTCAGCAGTTGGTCCGGCGACATGCCGATATCGAAACGCACGTACTTCAGCGACCTAAACAATCGCTGGATGTGCTCTTCCAGGCAGAAGGCGGTGTGTCCGAACGTGCGCGTCATTTCGGTGACAGTCGCGCCGAGCACGATACCGGCGTCGTAAATATTCAGCTTCGCCTGGCTCGCCGGGGTGAATTGTCCGTTGAGAAATACGATCGGCTCGTTCACGCCATGAACTCCCTGGGAAAGTTACTTAGCCGCTCCACGCCTTGTGCGGTCACTAGATAATCGTCCTCGATCCGGATCCCCGCGCGAAGCTCAGGCCAATACAGACCCGGTTCCGCCGTAAATACTTCCCCCTCTTGGAACGCGTCGTCCCAATGAGGATTCAAATGCGGTGCTTCGTGCGGATAGAGACCGATGCCGTGGCCCAGATGGTGGAAAAACGCATTGGGGCGGACTGCATCCAGCATCGCTTGTGCGTCACGAAACAGATCGCGGCAGCGCACCCCTGGCCGCACCGTCCGCTCCACCATCTCCAGTGCCGCGACTACCGCCTCCCAAGCCTGCAACTGCAAGTCGGTCGGCTGCCCCACCGCGAACGTCCGGCAATTGTCCGAATAATAGCCGCGATAGCAGACGCCAAGGTCCAGGATATATAACTCGCCAGCCCCGACGCGGCGAGATCGCGGCGGCCCGCCCGGACTATTGCATTGAAAATCGTTGCCCAGGTCGAGCAACGGTTCGCCCGCCTGCTCGACCGCCGCCGCATGAAGCGCGCTGTACACTTCCAGTTCCGAAAGGCCGGGCCGCAGGATCTCGCGAGCACGCTGATACATCGAATGCGTGCAGTCGATCGCGCGACGTATCAACACCAGCTCATCGTGATCCTTCCGCCGACGAAGATTCCATAGTTCCGACTCGACGTCGATCCACTCCACCTGTTTCCCGGAGGCCACAGCCTGTCGCGGATATTCCGCAGCCTGGGAATACTCGATGCCAATCCGGAACCGACGCGAGCTCGACGTCGCACGTACGACCTGAGATGCCTCGATGGCTTCGCCAATGGCACGCAACTGATCCTGCCGCAACGTCGCCCGGAACTGAGCAGGAAACACCAGCACGTCATCGGCGGTCACCGTGTCGGGTGCCTGATTGGGTGCAACCAGCGTACAGCGACCGTCGCGACCAAGGATTGCAGCGGCGCTCATCAGACGGTGAGGTCGAAAGCCGGTCAGATACTGAACGTGTTCCGGCCTCGTCAGCAGCACTTGCTCGACGTCCATGCGCTCCATGATCGCCACAACTCGCCGTTGTCGATCTCGACAGCCGCTTGACTCAAGCATCGTCCGAATCTCTCCTCGCGTAAACTCGCACCGTCATCTGCTGTACTCGCCCTAACCCCGTGTAGCAAAGATCCCTCATGCCTTGTCGCGAGGATCCCCATCTCCGCGTAGCGGCTGTAACTTTTTCCGCTTAGCGGGTTGTCCCGGCCCTGCAGTGTACGGTCATGAACCGGCTGAATGCGAGGTCGAGGCCTTATGCTGCCTGCGGGTTAAGGCTCGTTATCCAACCGTTCCAGTTCTTTGCGTAAGGGATGGTAATCTTATTCGCTTAGCCCGGCGATCACGCCCAGGTCGCCGGAGTCTTTGGCGACTTCGCTGAGCGCGTTGAGACCGTTATACATGGCTTCCACGGTTTTTTCGACCTGCTGGTCTTGCAACTCGCGATACCACGATTGCTTTCCCGAGTTGGCATCGAAGGCGAGCACGCGCAGCACGCGTTCGCCGTGCATGGAGGTGGTGAAGAGTCGGCCGGACGCCACGACGGGGGACGCGATGCCATCTCCGACGGGCTTGGCTCCACGCCGCACCCGAGGTCCTAGCCACCAACGCTGCGGGTGCTTCTTGCCTTTCCTCGGTCGGTGCCGACTCTCAATCAAGCGGTTGCAGACGCTCGCGTTTGATCATCTTCAATTTTTTCCGCAACCGTTCGTATTGATCCTGTTCTGCCGGCGTGCGTTTGTAGAGAGGGCGGGCGAGGTTGTTCACTTCCAGAGGATCGCTCACCAGATCGTACATCTCCCACTCACTGGTCGCTTCGCCGGTCGGGTCGTAGTATTCGGCCAGTTTGTATCGGGCTTCCCGGACGCTGACGATGCGGTTATTGGGCCGCGGGTAGATGTTCGTGGCCTGTCCCGACAGATAGTCGTCGAAGGTAAAGACGATGTAGTCCTGGGGACCTTGCTGAGTGGGGTCGAGGATCACGCGGGAGTAGTCTTCGCCCTGCCAGTCGGCCCGGGCTGACTTCGGTGCGTTGTACAGGTTGGCCAGCGTTGGCAGGAAGTCGACGTGCGACACCAGAGCCTTGGTCGATTGCGGGGTGGGGTAGAGTCGCGGGTTGGAGTAGACCAGCGGCACGCGTAGCGACTCCTCATAGAAGTTGAAGTTTTTCTGGCGCTGGCCGCCGTGCGACATGCCCATCTCGCCGTGGTCGGCCGTGCGGATGATTAACGTATCCTCCAGCAGTCCCTGATCCTCCAGCGTGTCCAGGATCTGGACGATGTACTGGTCCGACAGTTTCATCAGGTTGCCGTAGAAGTTGACGTAGTTGCGTTTCATTGTCGGCGTGGTCAGAGCGCCGATCGCGACGCTGAGTGCAAGGAACTGTCGCTGCACCGCGGGCTTGGTGGACAGGTCTTCATTGACCGTCGCCGGGAGATCAATGTTTCCCTGCAGCCATTTGGGCGAGTAGCCGAACGCGTCAAAATTGGTCGGATACGCCAGCACGTCGTGCGGGTTCACGAGGGAAGCGACCATGAAGAACGGCGATTCCTTGGCCATGTCCGATTCCAGGAAAGCCAGGATTCCTTCGGCAGATTCCTCGTTTAGACCGTCGCTGTACATGAAACG
>JBJOLO010000559.1:0-16302 GCA_046045565.1 Planctomycetota bacterium
CGTCACGCTCGACGAAATGATCTACCATGCGGAAATGGTCGGACGGGCGGTCAATCACGCCTTGGTGATTGTCGACCTCCCCTTCCCCACCAATCATTTGGGTGTTCATCGCGTCATCGAAAGCGCCGGCCGCATCCTGAAAGAAACCCGCTGCCAAGCCGTGAAACTGGAGGGCGGTGCCGACCAATCCGAAGTCATCGCCGGTTTGGTCGCCGCCGGAATACCGGTGATGGCTCACGTCGGCCTGCGTCCCCAAAGCGTCCACACGATGGGGGGCTACAAGGTGCAACGCGACCGCGACCAACTATTGATCGACGCCCAGGCGGCCGCCAAAGCAGGCGCCTTCGGCATTGTGCTCGAATGCATTCCCGCAGCCATCGCCGCAGAAATCACCGGCATGCTATCGATCCCGACGATTGGCATCGGAGCGGGAAATCAGTGCGATGGCCAGGTTCTCGTCTGCAACGATTTGCTCGGCCTGACCAGCGGTTACGTACCGCGTTTTGTAAAGCAATACGCAAACCTGCGTACGACGATCGCCGACGCGATGATGCGATTCCGGGACGAAGTCCGCGGTGGCACCTTCCCCGAGCCGGAACAAACCTTCCGCTAACCGTGGCTCCGCGGCACATCGGCGTCCACGGAAGGCGACTTGCAGCTACGAAGTGCTGCGGCACCGTTTCGCCATTGGTTTCGCGCGTTGATGCGCACCGCTGATTTCTTGGTCGCTGATCTGTTGGTCGCTGATTTTGATGCGAGCCAAAAAAAGAGGCCCTCATTGGGACCTCTTTGTCGCTTTTCCGAACTCCCCGACCACGGCCGGGTTGCGATCGAAGTTTCCATCGATCGCTCACCGAAGCCTATCACTCACGCGGCCGGATCGCACCGGTCAATCCCGTGAAGTCGCTTCGGTCTGCGTTGTGCCAGAGCGGCAAACCCATTTCCACCCGGCGACGCAGAATCTCAATCTTTTCTGGAGAACCGGCCGGTGCATCGGTCGGCGCAAACGTGTCGGAAGCCTCCGGTACAAAATCTTCGTCGTGACCGTACTTCAAAATGGCATCAAACACATTCTTAATGCTGCTGCTGCTCATCTCACCCTCTCTTTGCTTGTGACTTTTTCCCACGTTCTGGTTTTGTATTCGTGCTGGAAACAACGCGAACGTTCGAGCGTTGTCCCGGCTTGTACATTCAGGCCGACTCCGCGACGTTTTTGCCACGAAAGCCGAACCGCTTCATCACATCGGAATCTCGTCGGCCCTCAGCAGACATGTTTGACTCGCTGCATCAGCCGATCGGGTCTCGCCCGGTCGGCATGCAACAAGCCGGCAACTGAAGAGCCTACCTGCACCCGAATCGGTCGTTCTCTGTCGACCGATTTCGCATCCAGAGCGACTTACGTCCTGAACCGGTGGACGGTTCAAAGCCTGCTTGAAGCTCTCACCGTGACCACGACTGGATTCACGACTGGATTCACGCTTGGATGGCTTATGGGTGCCGAACCCGCCGTAAGGGCAACTTGCGACCACTCGCTGTTTGGTGGGTGTCGATGGAAGATCAAACTGAAGTCAGTGTATTATTCCGGCCGAGTTTCGGAAGTCAAGTTTTGAGCGGGCAAAAGCGTGATATTTGTCGGGAAACAACGAGATTTTTCAACGGTCCTACGGATGTCAAGCAAGAGGCGAGGCAGGTAAGATTTGCCGACAGACGTTACGACTTAACGCGGCCGTTAACACACAGTAACACCCGCGGAACAATCCCCGCCGCTAACCACCTCGTAAGGGACATTTTTTTCACTCAAGCCACAAACTGCTATGGAATGGTTCCAGAAGAATCTCGTTTTGCCCAGACAGCCACGCGGCTTCCACTTGATCACGTCGGAAATTGTGCGAGCCTTGCCGGAAATGCGAAATGTTCGAGTCGGACTGCTGCATGTTTTCATTCGGCATACCTCGGCATCGCTGACCATCAATGAAAACGCCGACAGCGACGTGCGGCGTGATATGGAAATGGGAATCAGTCGCTTGGTGCCCGAATCGTGGCCGTATGTCCACACGATCGAGGGGCCCGATGACATGCCAGCGCATATCAAGGCTTCGCTGCTGAGTTCCTCGCTCACCATTCCCGTCCAGCGCGGACAGCTTGCCTTGGGCACGTGGCAAGGCATTTACCTTTGCGAACACCGCGATCGAGCCACGTCGCGGGAACTGGTGCTGACATTGCACGGCCAGTCGGGTGAAGAAGCCCCGAAGGCCAGGTAAGTGCCCACGCTCCGGGGTTCGCTGCCAGCGTTCCCCAAGACGCATACTGCAACTTGCCGTGCCGCGAACTCGCGACGTTCCCCTGACTGCGGGCCGAGAAACCTTAGCTGCCAGCGAGCTGGGTCACCTCATCCAGCCACACATCGCTCACGGCCGTAATGTGAGCATTGGCATCAATATCCGCCAGCAGCTCAAGACAGCAATCAATGCAGCGAGCAACATGCTCCACGTCCGAGAAGCCGACCTGCTGAACCTTCGCAACGGCCGAGACCAGGGCCTCGTCTCCCCGCACCTCGTCTCCCCGCACCTCTGCTCCAGACAGGGCTCGCAAAAGCTCCCGATAAAACTGCAAGGCAAAGCCGATTGCCAACCGCAAATGCTTGCGGCGGGGCGGTGCCTCCTTGCCGGCGGATTCGATGAATGCATCGAGCTCCTTAAGAAACTCGGGCGACCAGAAATCCCCTTTCGCCAGTTGGGAGAGCAGTCGCGAACGGAATTCGCGAACGGCCGGGTGTGAGTACTCGATCGCGCGCTGCAGGCTGCCATCGGCCCATCGCGCAAGCTCGAGGGCAGCATCCCGATCACTGATTAACCCTTGGCCTTGAATCAAGTCAGCAAGCACCGTTTGCTCCAAGGGCCGAAAGCGAATGATCTGACACCGCGATCGAATCGTGGGCAACTGTCGTTGTGGGCTGGTACCAATCAGGATCAGCACCGACCTCGGCGGCGGCTCCTCCAACGTCTTCAGCAAGCAATTCGCCCCCTCCGGATTCAAGTAGTCCGCATCGTCGATGATCGCAATTTTCCGCCCGCCTCGAAATGGCTTGAGGCTCAGGTTGTGACAGAGTCCCTCGCGCATCCGGTTTTCCCGATCACCGATGAACAATTCCAAGGGAATCCAAGTGCGATCCGCCGGCTTGCAGACGACTTCCAGATCGGGGTGAGTGCCGGCAAGCACCTGCGTGCACGCACCGCAAACGCCGCAAGCGGTCAATTCTGTCTCTTTCCGCGATTCACAAAGCAGCGCGCGAGCCATGGCCAACGCGGTCGAGCGTTTGCCCACCCCGGGCGGTCCCACGAACAGATACGTGCTTGCCAGCCGATCGCGTTGCAAGCTGCGTTCGAATTGCTCAAAGACCGCGGCTTGCCCTCGTATACCGTGCCAGGGAAAACCTTGGTCTGCCTGTGCGTGCATACCCGCCTCTCATCGCTGGATCCCGGACCGTTGAAGTTGAACGGACCATGTCGGCCGTTCTCATCGGCCGATTTGCAGTCAATCGCTTGTGTTTGATCGTCTGTGTTTCATCGAAGCTTTTTCAGGCCCTGATTCCCAGCGCCTCCGCGGCGATCGTACGAATCTCCGCCTGGATCGTCGCGATGTCGCGACTGGCATCGATCAAGGCGATCTGTTGCGGATTCTGGGACGCCTCGAGCAGGAAACCATCACGAACGCGGCGACGAAATTCCCGCCCCTGCAATTCCATGCGATCGGGGGGGCGCTGGATGCGTTGCGACGCGGCGTCGATGTCCATGTCCAGCAAAAACACTTTGGCGGGCACGACCGAGTGGATCGCAATTTGCCCGACCGCGCGGACGGTCTCGACATCCAAACCGCCGGCATGCCCTTGATACACCACGTTCGCCAGCAGGAATCGATCGCACACGACGGTCTTTCCTGCATCGAGCGCCGGGCGGATCACCTCTTCGACAAGCTGGGCTCGAGCCGCCATATACAACAGCATCTCGGCGCGACGATGGATCGCCAGATCATGGCGATCGAGCAGTAAGCCCCGGATCGCTTCGCCCAGCGGCGTGCTACCGGGATCGCGACACGTCACGATGTCGTGGCCCAGACCGCGCAGCCAATCGCAGAACTGCGCCATCTGCGTGGTCTTTCCGACACCGTCGATCCCGTCGAAGCTGAAAAACATATGCTTCGCATTATAGACCGCCCGCAATGCCTTCGACGAGGGCGGGACTTGACGGGTACAACGATCCCCGCTGCTGGCCCGGTCCGGGGGCGATTGCAATCGCCCCAGACCGATCGCCAGTTCGATGGATTCCTATTTCCCTCGCAGCGTGTTCGAACCGGCGCTCGAACCGGCGCTCGAATAGGCGCTCGAACCGGCGCTCGATCCCGTACTCGGACCGACATCCACCGGAGCCGGTTCGTCCTCTTCCCCGTTTTCCAAGCCTAGATTTCCCCATTCAAAGGGACGCGGCAGGGGCGCGGTCGCCGAGGCCGGCACAACCACTCCCGCAGATCGACGACCGTTCGGCAAGGTCCCCGGTGTCGTGCTCGCTCGCGGCGGATCCGAACCTCGCGGCCCTTCCCATTCCCTCGGCGTCGGAACCGGTCCCTCGTTGCCTTGCTCACCCGCTTCGCGCGGCGATGCTCCATCGGACGCACCGGTTCTTGGAAGTTGTTCAAACGGGATGCCATATTGATCGTTCGCGTCGCTCGTGGTCGATCCCCGGCTGACGACGCGAGGCCGCGTCACGCCGTAGTTCATGTAGTAACTGGCATCCCGCTGACGGGCTTGTCCCAAGGCGTCCCAATACGCTTTGGCCGGCCATGGCCCTTCTGCCAACTTGATGCCGTTGTGTTCCAGCAGCGTGCCTTTGCGGTAGTGCACATTCGCCAGCGACTTGTTGTAGTTCGTCAACGCTTGATAGAAGGCACTCTGAGCCTGCGACCGGCGGCGCTGCGCGTCGAGCACCAGGTCGAGCGTAATGCGGCCACCCTCGTACAACGACTGAACCGCGTTGACTTCCGTCTCCGCCGCGATCAAGAAGCCATAGTTCGACTGAGCCGTCACATAATCGCTATCGAGACTGCGAATAGCGGCCGTCAACAAGTGAGAGAGGTTCAGTTCCATTTCCTCTAATTGGGCTTTGGATCGTGCCAATTGCAACTGAGCATTGCGAACCCCCGACAGTTCACGCCGTGCCCCGATGCGAGCCGGCAAGACATTGACGCCGAAAGTCGCCTCCTGGAACTGCCCGCCGAACAGTTCGTCCATGGCGGTCGAACCCGGCGAGGGGAAATCCAGACCGTTGCGCTCGGCGTTCATCCAGTGATCACCGCGTCCAAGCCAACGATACAACGCCTGCACATTGACCTGCGGCAGCAACTGATTGCGTGCCGAGACCAATTCCAGTTCCCGTTGCTTGATGCGCCACTTGTGCTGTCGCAACTCGGTGCTGCGGAACAAGGCCTCCGCATGAATGTCGTGCCACTCGAAATCCACACGAGCCACCGTCGGCTCATCTTTCGGACGAATCAGTCGACCGTCCGTTGCGGCCAACCCCATCAGCCAGCGCAGCCGGTTCTCGGTCGAGTACAAGTCGCGGAGTGCCGTTTCCGCCGCCGCACGGAACTGAAAATACTGTCCTCGCGATTGAGCCTCATTCTGTGCGTTTTCAGCACCCTTCTGATACTTCTCGTAGACAATCTTCCAGGTCACATGAGCACTATCGCGGCCGATGCGAGCGGCATCCAAAGCGCGGTAAGAGTAATGCAAATCCCAATAGGCCGTTTCAATATCCATCAAGAGATTCCGCACTGCGGATTCAAAGTCGGCAATGCTGATGTCAGTATTAATTCGCGCGAGAACGACGGGGATCCGGTTGATCTGCACGCCCGCTCCCCGTGCCAGCGGCACGTTGACTTCGGCTTCCAAATTCTGCAGCCAATCACCGGGAATCGGACGCACGGACGATGCCTGATTGTTCAAAGTGAAATCGGTGCGACTGCGGAAGGTTGTGACGTTACCAAACGCCGACTTCTTTGAGAGTGCCATCGTCAGATCGCTGTCTAACTGGCGGAAATAGCTCGGCTGAAACGTGTTTGCGAAACCACCCGAGTTCTGCGGGCGATCGAGGCGATTGGTTGACGCGCTCAAAAACGGTTGCGCGTCGAATTCAGATAGCGCGTCCTCGACACCAACCGGATTGGTCGCCCGATCAATGCCGCCGTTCGGTGTTTGCACATTGCCGGTCGGCCCCACAAATCGCGTCTGGCCCGAAGTCTGCGATTCCACGATCGCCGGATCGTAAGTCGTCTGGAGCGTCGCGATGCGTTCGATCAATGCATCCGAGAAGCCGAAGTTGCCTTGGATCGAGCCCGCATTGCGGATCACCTTGCTATTTTGCAGCGCGACGCCGACACATTCCTCGAGCGTCACATCCCAGACTTCTTGCACATCCGGGTTGCTTACCACAAACGGATGGCCCGCATTGTCAACCTCCGCCAAGCGAGGCTGCTCATAGTCGGGATACTCGGCGTCGGTCGCCTTGTCGAGGAAGTGCGACAGGTCATGGTCGCTGTGCAAGTAGAACGGCTGCGACGGATGGCAACCCGTAAACAACGAGAGGGCTGCCAGGAGCGATGCCAATAACTTCTTGGTCGGCCGGTTCATCGACTGTCCCTTGCGAGGTACCAAGCAATCGTTCGGACGTACGTCAAACGGGGTTTACGGCGAGGCACTACGCCCCAGCCGTTGCCGTGTCTATCAAGGCCCCCCTTGACGACTGCGTCTCGAAGCGGTCGCAAAGCGCACACTCCAAGGGCAACAATCGGTTGCCTATGTATCGGTCGCCCGCTCCTTAAACTTTGACCAATCGTTAAATCCGGAACGAATCCCGTTCGACAGGAAACAGCCTAAACCTGCCAGTCTTCCCCAAATGCCAAACCGAGTGCTTGCATTCGCGAGCCGCAGGTTTGCGAAAACAACGGCTTTGACGCCGCGATCCAAGTTACGGCGACGGAAGAAAGTCGCATGAAGCGCGATTCGTTACATCGCACTACAAGCAAGGCGACACAAGCGACACGCATGGAAAATGCTAGCGAACTGAGTCCGCACGAACGACAAACAATGTGGGGGCATCGGGCGCGACACCGGCCGCTCGCTTGGCCGCTTTGGTGAAACGGACGATACCGAAAAGCACCGCCTGAGTAATGGCAAGAACGATCAGGCCGCCAACCATTCGGCGCACCATCGAGCGTCGCGACCGATCGGCATTCAGGACAGCTGCGCCGCTAAGCAAACGGTTGGGAGTCTGTTGATTCGGCAAAGGCAAAAGACCGCGGCGAGCCTGATCGTAGCGGCCAATCGCACAGACCTCGGCCCCCACTGGTACAATCTTTTCTCGCATTTTGGGAAGGCGCGCTGGCAAGCCCAAGTCCCAGTCGGTCTCGTCATCATCGTCGGTTTCACTGACTTCGTCCCTTTCTAAATCGCTGTCGGTTTCGTCCAGCGACTCGGCATCGCCAGTCTCATCGCTGTCGACGCTGGGAATCGGGCTCGGTATTTCCGTTCCCAAAGCCAGTCCATCCGAATCTTCCGGTCCATTGAGCCCCAACTGCCGTTCCATGTCGGCCAGCAATTCGCCCGGAAAGAGTTCCTCCGCCGAGGCTTTGCTAAATCGAACGTGTTTTTCGACGCGCCCATCGTCGTCGCACCAAATCTCCCTGAACAAGGACAGCAGACTGGCAATGCGTATGCCACTGCGGTCCTCAAACGAGTTCGTGGAAATGAATTCGATCGCGTGCAGCGCGGCCTCGTACGATTTGAGCGTGCAATCTTCAAAGTGCTCGAGGATGGGAAATCCCAACAGTCGGACCTCTCCAGTCGGGCTTCGTATCACGCTTGGCGTCATCAAGAAACCGCCGTAGTCGCATCCCCGTCGAGGCGTCTTCGCATGCTCTGAGTCGTCCTCTGCGCGTCCCAGATCGTATTCACACACCACGCATTCGCGTCCACCGAAGGGGCTTCGCAGCGGTTGATCGAGGGTGTGAATCGTGCCCGACACGGCCACCCATTGCCCATCGGCCGGGGCGATTCCCTGAGAGGCGGCAGCCAGCAAACGCCAATCGCGAAAAGCGAGACGAGCACTGACGATCGATCCGACCGCACCCCATGTGAACAACCCTAAGATCCCGCCGAGCAAAACCGCCTCGGACATGTCCATCGAATCTTGCAACAGGTAGGTGTATGTCGCGAGCAACACGCAATAAAACATCAGACCGATCAGACAACTTCGAAACATCGCCCTACCTCCGACGGCGCTGGAAGCACATTCACCGCGATCGCGCCCATTCTAAGCCACGGATTCCGTTTGTGTCTCGCTGCACCGACGCGGCCTCGGAATTGTTCCTGTTGATCACGTGCGAATGTTCGTCGATCTTGACGCCCCCAAGATTGAATCCGCTTGCGTTTTCCGTCAGAATGCGGGCGTCTGTCAGCGATCCCAGCCCGCCCCTCCTACCGCTCTCCCATCAGCCAACCATGATCACACGGCGACGTCATCTTGTCCTTCCCATTGCGGCGTTTGCGATCCTGGGCATCGTAGCCTCTGCGACCCGCAGCATCAGTCAAGACAAGCCAAGTCCGGTCGAGGCTGATCCGGCAACCAAGCCGGCAACAAAACCGGCGGATCAAGGCGAGTCGCGATTTCGATCGGACATCCTCCCGCTGCTACAGAAGTATTGCCTTCGCTGCCATAACGTCGACGATGCCAAGTCGGGGGTCCGTCTCGATCAATTGGCAGGCGAGCTACAGGATCGTCAGTTGGCGATCCTTGGCGGTGCGCGAAAGCAGATTCTGGACGAGGCGATGCCGCCAACGGAGGAACCGCAACCATCCGCGGATGAGCGACAGGTAATAACGGACTGGATCCAGGAAGTCCTGATCGCCGCGCGCAAACGCGAAACCGCCCGCAACGGATCCATCCGCCGACTCACGGTACCTCAATACCGGCGGACGCTGCACGACCTTTTGGGACTTCAGGACGAAGTGACCGAATCCCTTCCCCCGGATGGAATCTCCAAAGACGGTTTTGCGAACAATGGTTCGACGCTTCTCTTGTCACCGCTGCTGGTCGAAGCCTACTTCACCATTGCCGAGCGAGCGATCGACAAATGCCTCGTGGAGGAAAACCAACCGCCAACCATTCAGAAATTTCGCATGGAGTTCGGCGCGTCGATTAATCAGTCACCTTGTCCGGACAATCTGATCCTTGGTGCGAACAGCCTGCTGTTGGCCAACAACGAGTTTGTGGTCACCGAACCGAAACCGGACAAGCCGTTCGCGTATCAACCGTTCTCCATGCGCACGAAATACGATTTCATCGAAGGCTACGCGGGCAACGACACTGTCCGCGGCTGGCGGCACTACGACAGCATCTATCACTCCGTATTCGCGTGCGTGCGAGGCACCCCCGGATACCCTAAGGGCGAAGCCTATCGCGCGATGCCGGACGGGCTGGCTCTAAGGCCCGCCATTCCCAGTCCCGAGATCTTCGGCCAGTCGAACACCTATGGTCCGATGGCGAACTTCAAAATCTCGCTGCGCGAGTTGCCGGACCGCGGCAATTTTCGCGTGACGGTCACCGCACGCCGATACGATGACGGGCTGCTCTTGAATGCCGGCGAATCGCTGCTCGATACACCGGCAACTCCGACCATCACTGTCGATCTCTCGGATCCGGCGAAAGCACGCAACACCGAACTGATGGTCGGCGAGGCCGGGATCTATCAGGTGGAGGTCTATCGCGCATCGGACGATGGATCGGGCATGCTCTTCTTGAAGCTGGGTGAGCGTCATTTCAGCGGCCAACTGCTGAATTCCACTTCCATGCTGCCGGCACCCGAAAGCGGTTCGGCCGAAAAGGCATCGGCATTCATGTTGATTCGATTGCCCGCCGGTCGGATCGAACTCTCAGCTCAGTATGGCGACAACACGAAGCTGCGCCGCATGTGCTTTCGTAGGGTTGGTGCCGAGAGCGACCTGGCGAAACGATTCACCCTGTTCGAACGCCGCCTTCCCTCAGTGGGAGTCCATTTAGGGCTTCGTCGCGACTGCGGCAGCACGCTGGCTCGCGTCGGCGAACCACGACGCGTGGAGTCCAACGAGTTTCGAGACTACGTCTTTGAAGGGGCGATCAACAACTTTCCCAGCCCCGAAGTCGAAGTTGATAACGTCAACTACCTGGCCGGCGTGCGGGAGATCGGAATTCGCAGCGAATACACCGACGGACGCGATATGCCTCGCCTGCTCGTTCGGTCGATTGATTTCGAAGGCCCCTATTATGAGACGTGGCCCCCGGAGACCCACCGTCGCATCTTTATCGACTCGGAGCACAAGAACGATCCGCCCGCTTACGCCCGGGAGATCCTGCAATCGTTTGCGACTCGTGCCTTTCGTCGCCCGGTGACTCCGGAAGAACTGAATGCGATCGTCTCGGTATGGAGTTCATCGTTCGAAACTTCAAAAGACTTCCGCCAGAGCATCAAGGACGCGCTGGTGGTGGTGCTCACGTCGCCTCAATTCCTGTTCTTGATCGAACGCAGTGAAAGTCCTGCCGCTGAACCGCTCGATGCCTATGAACTCGCCTCGAAACTCTCCTACTTCCTGTGGAACACCTCACCCGACGCGCCATTGCTGAAATTAGCGGCGGAACAAAAACTTCATGACTCGCTCGATGCCGAAGTGGATCGCATGATTCGCGATCCGCGGTTCGCGCAATTCACTCAGGAATTTGTTTCCCAGTGGATGAGTCTCGACAAATTTGACGTCGTTTCGGTCGACATGCAGCGGTTTGCGAAGCTGACGCGCGATACCAAAGTGGAACTGCGTAAAGAGCCGGTTCAATTCGTCCAACACCTGATTCGCGAAAACCTGCCGCTAAGAAACCTCGTGCGATCCGACTTTATCGTCGCCAATGAGGTGGTTGCCGGTTACTACGATCAATCCAGCCGCACGGAAAGTGGTTTCGATTTTGTGGCGATCCAGCAAACCGGTTCGCCTTTGGGCGGGGTGCTTTCGCAAGCCAGTATTCTTTCCGGACTATCGGACGGTCGGGAATCGAATCCGATTAAGCGCGGCGCGTGGCTGGCACGCAAGATCGTTGCCGAACCCCCCGACGATCCCCCGCCCAATGTTCCGCGACTCAAGGAAAATGACGGCAGCAAACTGTCGCTTCGCGAGAAACTGGAACTGCATCGCAATCAACCGGGTTGCGCAAAGTGCCATGCGGGAATCGATCCCTGGGGAATGCCCTTCGAGAACCACGACGCGGCAGGCAGATTGAAGTCCCCGGCGTCTGCCGATACCCGTTCGCGATTGCCTGACGGCACCGAAGTCGCCGACCTGGGCAGCTTGAAAACTTACCTGGCGGAAACCCGTATCGATCGTGTCGCTTATAGCTTTGCGAAACACCTCGCAACCTATGCGGTGGGGCGCAGCCTCAGCTACAATGAGCTTGTGTTCCTGGAAGAAGAAGTCGTAAAATTGCGGGACCGTGACTACCCGATGCAGGACTTGGTCCGATTCGTCGTGAAGAGCGACCTGTTCCTGAAAAAGTAATCCGTCGAACGGTGTGGTCTCGAGTCGCGTCGGCGGCCCGGGCAGCTCGCCCCCTATCGATAAGCTCGAACCAACAGAATTCGAGCAACGAAAACTCCAACAACGAAAAGTTGAGAAACGCTGATGGCCGCCACTGCAAAACTTGATCGTCGTTCGGTGCTAAAGGGACTTGCAGGCGTGACGTTGGCGCTGCCGTTGCTCGAAGCCATGGGAGCTGAAGCGGCCAAGGAACCACCTCGCAGATTCTGCGCCCTCTACACGGCAAACGGCATGTCGCTGCCGCGCGAGGCCAACGGCATCCATGACTGGAGTTGGTTTCCGACCAAGACGGGAACTGAGTTCGAGTTCGGCAAATCCACCGAACCCTTGCGACCCTTTCGCAATCAAGTGAGTTTTCTCGGCGGGCTGTATCATCCGAACGGCGTGAAAGCCGATCCACACATGTGTTCGGACATGTGGCTGACCGGTGCACCACTCCACGACCCGAAACCCGGTGCGTTCAACAGCGTGGCACTGGATCAAATGGTCGCCCTGCACACGCGGCAGCACTGTCGCCAACCGTCGCTGGTTCTGTCCATCGATGCCGGCGTGGGGTTCCTCTCCCGCACCGGTACGATTTCGTTCAACATGGAAGGCAAGCCGATTCCCGCGGAGAACAATCCGCGGCGCGTCTTCGATCGCCTATTCCGCGGCGATCGCGCTTCGCTCACGACGCAACGCGATCAATTGCAAAAGCGAGTCAAACTGGTTGATGCTGTATTGGACAGCGCGAAGTCGCTGAACCGGCAACTCGGTCAGTCAGACCGCGAAAAAATGGACCAGTACCTGACCGCCCTGCGCGAGATCGAAGATCGCCTGACCGCTGCTGAAAAGTGGATCGATATTCCGCTCAAACCGCAGGACTATTCCCACTTGAATCTGGATGCGAACTCCGAGGGCGAACCTCGCGAGTACTATCGCAACATGTTCGACCTGATCGCACTGGCATTCGATGCCGACATCACGCGATCGGTCGCTTTCATGCTGAATCGTGAAGACGGCATGGGAATCAGCGATACGTTTCCGCTTAAACTGGGCCTGAACCGAACACACCACAATCTGTCGCATGCCGAAGATAAGGATGGCCAACTTCAGTTTGCGAAGTACGACCTGTTCCTGAGCGAACAGGTCGCGCACTTCCTCAAGCAATTACAGGGTTATCAGGACTTCAACGGAAACGTTCTTGACAACACGATTGTGCTATTCGGCAGCGGAGCAAGTACGACGCACAACCCGACCAACTTGCCGACCATGATCGCCGGCGGGGCCAACATGGGACTCCAGCATGGCACCTATTGGCGCAAAGAGAACACACCCATGTCGAACGTCTTCCTGAGCATCCTGCGTTCGATGCAGATCGACGTACCGTCTTTCGGGGATAGCACGGGCGTGTTGAACGACTCCATCTTCACCAAGGTCTAGTTCCTTTTTCCGGTTCATTGGTCGAGCTCGTTTGCCTCGACGTTGGATTCCGTGCGACGGCCTTTGCTGCGTTGGTTGGTCGTACAACGACTCGCCCTGATGGCCATTGTGGGAGCTTCGCATGCAGCCCGTTGTTGTGGCACTTGGTGGCAACGCCTTCGTCGCCCCGGGCCGGCCGCTCACCATGGCTGCCCAGCTGGAATTCGCCCATCGTGCGATGCAGCAACTGCTTCCGTTATTGCGCAGCAATGTTCCCTTGGTGATCTCACACGGCAATGGACCGCAGGTCGGCCAAATGCTTCTCCGCGTCGAGAAGACGCTCGGCCAGGCCTACGCCCTGCCGCTCGAAGTGTGCGTTGCCGAGACGGAAGGGGAACTTGGATACGTGCTTGCACAGGCGCTTCATAACGTCCTGGCGGATTGCGGTCTGTCACGGCCCATTGCCAGCTTGCTGACGCAGGTCGTCGTGGATACCCGTGATCCGGCTTTCACCAAACCGACCAAGCCGATCGGTGTGTTCTATGATGCGGAGCAAGCCGCGAGTCTCGAGGCCGCCGGCTTTCAGATGCTTGAAGACGCGGGACGCGGCTACCGACGCGTGGTGCCATCTCCGCTGCCACAAGACATTCTCGAGATCCCGGTGATTCAGCAGCTATTGGACTTCGGCACGATCGTGGTTGCGGCTGGCGGAGGCGGCATTCCCGTGGCGAAACAGGATCATCATTGGCATGGCATCGAAGCCGTCATCGACAAAGATCTGACCGCCGCGCTGCTTGCCGAACGAATTGACGCACAGCGATTGGTGATCCTCACCGACGTGCCTTGTGCTTATCGGCATTTTCGCAGCACGCGTCAGGAGCCGATCGGACGAGTCACGCCCCGCCAATTGGAAAGAGACATCGCAGACGGCCATTTTGCGGAAGGCAGCATGCTGCCGAAAATCGAAGCAGCCATGCGATTCACAAGCGCTCCCGGGCGGATCGCGTACATTACCAACGCCGAATCCCTTGCCGAAGCATGGACAGGAAAAGCCGGCACGCGCGTCGAACCATCGTTCGATGACAACGGCAACTAGCTTTCGACTTTATCCCTTCGAAACCCTACTCGCAGCATCCGTTTGCATGGGAAGAGAGCCCGCCTATGTCGCAGAAAACGACTTACGATTGCCTGATCATGGGTGCCGCGGGACGCGACTTCCATAATTTTCAAACCTTCTTTCGCAATCGCCCCGAGTTTCGCGTGCGCGCCTTTACCGCGGCACAGATCCCCTTCATCGAAACCCGCTCATTCCCCCGATCGCTGGCCGGACCGCTTTATAACCAGGACATTCCCATCCTGCCCGAATCCGAATTGCCCAAACTGATCCGCACCTGGCAAATCGATTTCGTGTTCCTGGCCTATAGCGACTTGTCGCATGAAGACGTCATGCACAAAGCAAGCCTCGTCGAAGCGAATGGTGCCAGCTTCGTACTGCTCGGCCCGCGCCACACGCAACTGACGACGCACAAGCCGGTGATCGCCGTCACGGCAGTACGAACTGGTGCCGGCAAAAGTCCCCTGTCGCAGTTTCTCGCGGCGGAGTTAAAAAAACATGGCATCCGCGTCGGGGTGTTACGCCACCCCATGCCCTACGGAAACCTCGAGCAGCAAGCGGTCGAACGATTCGCGACATTCGACGATTTGGAACGGTTGCAATGCACCTTGGAGGAGCGGGAGGAATACGAACCGTATCTCGAAGCCGGGCACGTGGTGTTTGCAGGAGTCGACTACGCGGAGATTGTTTCCCAAGCCGAGAAGGAATCGGACTTACTCATTTGGGACGGAGGCAACAACGACTTTTCGTTCTTGAAACCCACAGTCCAACTCTGTGTGGTCGACGCTCTGCGACCGGGCCACGAGACGACTTATCATCCGGGCGAGATCAACTTGCGAACCGCAGACATCGTGATCATCAACAAGGTGCGACACGCCGACGCCACGAAGGTTGCAGCGATGAAAGAACAGATCGCAACGCTACGCCCCGAAGCGACCGTGATCTGCTCGGACCTGGAGATCGTGGTCGACGACCCTGAGAAGATTCGCGACCGGAGTGTCCTGGTTGTAGAGGACGGACCGACCCTCACGCATGGCGGCATGTCGCACGGCGCCGGCATGCTCGCTGCCAAGCAACATCAAGCCCGCAACATCTGCGATCCTCGACCGGGAGCGGTGGGCACCATCGCCGATGTTTACCGGCAGTTTCCTCACCTGCAGGACGTTCTTCCCGCACTCGGCTATTCGGAAGACCAACGCCAGGAACTCGCGACCACGATTGCGGCCAGCGATGCCGAAACGATCATTGACGCGAGTCCTTGCGGTATCGACCGCCTTTTAAAGCTGACGCGACCGGTGGTGCGCGTACGTTACCGCTTCGTGCAGCTCGATGGCTCGCCACTTCTGGATTGCATTCTCGCGAAGCTCAATGAGGCCACACGGAGCAAGCGGATCCACTAGGAATTCTCGCAGCGATGTCAGGTACGACTGCGCACCTACTTCTTCGGACCGTACGCTTGTGCGTACGCTTCCTTTTCATTCGCAGCGCGATCGGCTGCCGACTGTGCCGCCTCGAGGGCGGACTGGGCCTGCTGGCGAGCCTGTGCTTTGGCAGCCGCCGCTTCCGCGGCTTGTTTCTGAGCCGCTGTGGCCGTCTGCAACTCGGCCTGCAATGCCGCAATCTTTTCGGTGATCGACTTCATCGCTTGCATCTGATCCGCTGCGATCTTCTCTGCTGCTTGGAGCTCTGCCGCGATCGCTGATTCGGCCTGCTTGACTTGCTCCAATTGCTTGCTCGCTGCATCGGCGGCGGCATCGAGCGCGGCAGCTGCCTGCTGGAACTTCGTCAGATCCGCGACGGCCTCGTCAAGTGACGCTTTGGCCGCAACAGCCTGCGCTTTGGCAGCATCGGCAGTCGCCTTCTTTGCCTGCAGTGCTTGGTCGGCTGCCGCCTTTGCCGCTGTCTTTGCATCCACATCGGCCTTCGCTGTCGCCACCTGGGCCGCGGCCGTGGTCGCCGCAGCGGTGCGCTCGGTAGCCATCTTCTCGCCGTCTACTTTGTCCGTCATCGCCTTCACAACGACATTCGTAGCGGCTGCCAGGGCTTCGTTTGCCTTGAGCAATACCGCGGATTTCTCATTGAGCCCATTCACGGCCGCAACGCGTTCCGCTTCCGCCTT
>JBJOLO010000710.1:0-2713 GCA_046045565.1 Planctomycetota bacterium
CCGGCACGTATGTCTCGCTTGGCATTCATGAGTCCCAGTCGCGACTGTGGGAGAACTTCGTCGGCCGACGCAAATCGTTCTGGCAACATTTCTTTCCACGTGCCCAGACTGCGTTCCCCGAAGCACTCGCGACGGCCCGCTTGGACGATTTCTATTTCGCGATCAATACCGTCAAGCCATCATTGATTCGAGTCGAGGCTGACGAGGCGACTTACAACCTGCATATCATCGTTCGCTTCGAACTCGAGCAGGCACTCATTCGAGGCGATCTGTCGGTTGCCGATCTGCCGGGTGCGTGGCGCGAGAAATATCGCGTCTACCTCGGTATCGAACCGGCCAACGATGCCGACGGCGTTTTGCAGGACATCCATTGGAGTGCGGGGCTGTTCGGGTATTTCCCCACGTACTCGCTGGGCAACCTTTACGCCGCGCAATTGTTCGAGGCTGCCGACCAGCAACTCGGGGGTCTCGACGCGCAGTTCGCACGCGGTGACTTCCAGCCGCTCCTCACTTGGCTGCGGGAGAACATCCATCAGCAAGGCCAGTGCTATTCCGCAGCGGAACTTGCAACGCGAGTTACCCGCCAGCCATTATCGCACGCGGCGCTGATGCGGCACCTACGCGGCAAGCTCGCGCCGCTCTACGGAATCTCCTGACGCGAAGGCTGCCGCGCAACGTTGGACGGTTCATGATCGAACGGTCCCTTGTTACCGCAACCGTGCAACCTGTTCATGACAAGCCAATTCGATTTCAAAGCTACTCCAATCGGGACTCAAGCAATCAAGGGAGAACACGATGGTTAAGACTGCGAGCACCATGCTGCCGCTCGGAACCCTAGCACCGAATTTTTCGCTGATCAATGTGGACGGACGGACCGTATCGCTGGGCGACTTTGCCGACGCCCCCGCGCTGTTGGTGATTTTCATGTGCAACCACTGCCCGTTCGTCAAACACCTCGCCACTGCTTTGCAGCAACTGGCCGCCGAATATCAAGCTCGAGGCGTGGCCGTGGTGGGAATCAACTCGAATGATTCCACCAAACACCCCGAGGACTCGCCCGAGCAAATGGTGCATGAAGCGGAGCAGCGGGCTTATTCCTTCCCCTACCTGTTTGATGAAGGTCAGGAAGTTGCCAAAGCTTATCGTGCCGCATGCACACCGGACTTTTTTGTTTTCGATCGCCAGCGCAAGCTCGTCTATCGCGGTCAATTCGACGACAGCCGCCCCAGTTTATCGTTGCCGGTGACCGGCAAGGACTTGCGCGAGGCTCTCGATGCCGTCCTCGCCCAACGGCCGGTTTCCGCAACACAACGCCCAAGCATCGGCTGCAACATCAAATGGTCCGCGGGAAACGAACCGGAGTATTTTGATCCGGCAGGCATCAAGTAAACGAACACAAAATCCATTGGCACGGCTCGTCATCCGCGAATCGCAGGAACTACCATGCATCGTTTCATCGGCTGGGCGGGCGGCCTGCTGCTCTACAGTGTTGCCGTTTCGAGCTCGCTGAGTGGCGAACCGTTTCGTATTTCGGTGCGCGAAAAAGGCACGGGCTGGCCCGTTCCGCTAATCGAATTACGAACCACCGATCATTATCGGTGGGTAACAGATAACGCTGGCGTGGTTGCCTTTGATCTGCCGGAAGCGATGGGGCACACCACTTGGCTCTCGGTATCGGGACACGGTTACGAGGTGCCCGCAGACGGACTTGGTTCGCGGGGCGTACAGATTCATCCGTCCCCGGGAGGCTCGGTTGAAATCGAAGTCGTTCGCAAGAATGTCGCGCAGCGCGTTGGACGATTGACGGGTGCGGGACTGTTTGCCGAAAGCGAAAAATGCGATCCGACGATGCGGAAAGGAATCGACCTCGGCATCGTTGGTTGCGACAGTATCCAAAACGCGGTGCATCGCGGGCGTCTGTACTGGTTTTGGGGCGACACCACGTTACGGAAGTATCCGCTGGGGATCTTCCATGCCACTGGTGCGACCACAGGTTTACCGCCTCAGGGGAAACTCGTTCCACCGTTGCGCATGCCGCTGGAGTATTTCGTCGATGACGAGCAGCAGCCGAAGGCGGTTGCAAAAATGCCCGGCGATGGCCCCACGTGGCTGACTGGTGTCGTCAGCTTGAACGATCGACAGGGCACACCGCGACTCGTCGCCAGCTACATGAAAGTCAAACCGCCGCTCACGATTTATCAGTGGGGCCTGGCTGTCTGGAACGAGTCTTCGCAAGTGTTTGAGCCGCTACGCATCGTCTGGACGCAAAGCGAAGACACGCCCAAAGCGCCGCCCATCCCTGAAGGCCATGCCGTGCAGTGGACGGATGAGCAAGGCAAAGCGTGGATCCTATTTGGCAACCCGTTCCCTCGCTTGCGTTGCCCCGATAGTTTTGAAGCGTGGCAAGATCCTGCAACTTGGGAACCGCTGCAATTCCCCTCAGTCATCACCAGCGTTACAACGGTGGACGCTCCCAAGTCAAACAGCCCTGACACTGCTGGAGCCGCTTCGCAGGGGCCCAACTCGACAGAGGCACCCAAGCACGAAGTGGTGCCCCACAGCGGTTCGCTCGCCTGGAATCCCTACCGCAAAAAGTGGATCGGTGTCTTCATGGAACATTTCGGAAAGCCCTCGGGGTTTGGCGAAGTGTGGTACGTCGAAGGCACCAGTCCACTTGGGCCGTGGGGTCGTGCGGTGAAGATCGTCTCCCACG